>JBDKUU010001031.1:0-7364 GCA_039679525.1 Phycisphaerales bacterium
CTTTGTGGCCGGGCGCGCCCTCGCGTTCCAGACGCCGGGCCTCTTCGACGAGCGACCGGAACGGCTCCGAGGTCGTCATCGCCTTCTCGCCCTGCAAGAGCATCGGAATCGGCAGCACATATGAAAACGGGCGCACCTTTCCCGCAAGCGTGTCCAGCAAAATGCGGCCGGCCAAGTCGGCAGTCTGGGCGCCGTCGGTGTGCGGAGCGGTCTTGAGACCGACGAGGATGTCCCCGAACTGGCCAAGTCGGGCGGGAATGTTGCCGTGCAGATCGAACGTGCAGGCGATCGGGACCTTCGGGCCGACGATCGAACGCACTTCGCCCACCAGGACGGTCTCGGCCGGGCCGATCCCCTCGGCGAACATCGCGCCGTGAAGCCGCAGAAAGACCGCGTCGACGGGCATCGCGGCCCGCAGAGAATCCAGGATCTTGTTCATCGCCTCGCGGCAGGGTTCTTCCTCGATGGCGCCGCCGCCATTGGGATAGGCGTGAGGGCCGGGAATCACGTTCAGGCCGGCGTCCTGCCAGATCACAGGAGGCGTGCGTCCGACTTCCCTGAACGAGAAGGATCCGGTCCGGACCGGGTGAAACGTGTTGGTCTCATGCGAGAACCCGGCGAAAAAAACGCGTCGCTTGTCGCCTGCCCAAAGCGTCCGGGCCCCGACGACAAAACCCGCCGCCAACGCGCACTTGAGGAACTCCCTGCGATTGGCCATGAATGACCCCTCCGGGCTAACGCAACCGAAAGAACCGCGAGCCCCTGATATGGGGAGATCCCCACCTGCTGTCGATCCGAGCAACAGGTGGGTGTCTCCCGCCGATTTTCTCACCCTGTGACTGAGGAGCCGCCCTCTTTTTTCATCTTCTTTTCCATGCGTTTCTCTTTCAACGTCTTCTGCGGCTTCTTCTTCACGTCTTTTTTGGCATCGCGACTATGGCCCATACACCATCCTTTTCACTTACCACAATTCAGTTTCGGACCTGTCCTACTCTATCACATGCTTCCACGAAACGCCATCTTCATCCTTCCTGCGAGAGCGGCATTTTGTGGCGGACGCCGGAAGGATTTCACGGTTGCTCATCCGACGCATGAATCGTTAGGATAAGCCGCGAGGCGGAGCGAGAAAGGCATGAAGGTCGGTCCTGGAGCTTGGAGAAAGGATGGATTGATGTCACGATGTTGCGAAGAGTCTGCGAATTGTTTTGCGTCTGCGTGTTGATGTTGTCGTTGGCCGCCCGGGCGGCTCAGTCGGATGCGAACGACGTGCCCGCCGGCTGGTGGGAGACAGCCAAATCCGACCTCGACGTCTTTCCCGACCGGCTCCTGGCGGACGCCAAAGCCACGTTCTTCAACAGCGACAACCTGGCCCTCCTGGGTTGGGCCGGACTGGCGAGCGTCGCGATGAACAACGGCCCCGCCGACAACGAGATCGCCGAGCATTTCGAGGAGCACACCACGTTCGGCGGCTTCGACGAGGACGCCCTCTTCGTCATCGGCTCGCCGGCCACGCACTTTCTCGGCACGGGGCTCTGGTACATTCTCGAGGCCGAGGACCAGGACGACGCCGGCCGTCAGCAGGCGGTGACCATGCTCTCGGCGCTCACGATCACAGGCGTCGTCACGGGCGGGCTCAAGGCGATCCGGCACAACGATCAGCCGGACGGCGGACCCTGGGCCTGGCCCAGCGGGCACACGTCCAGTTCGGTCGCGGTCGCCTCGGTGCTGCACGAATTCTACGGCCTGAAAGTGGGCCTGCCCGCGTACACCGTCGCGGGCGTCGTTGCCTGGCGGATGATGGACGAGGGCGACCACTGGGCCAGCGACGTGGTCTTCGGCGCGACGCTCGGCTGGGTCGTCGGCCACACCGTCGCCCGCCGGCACGGCAACCCCGAGATCGCAGGATTCGAAGTAGAGCCCTACACCGGCAACTACCAAGCCCCGGCGGTGGGCATCAGCCTGGCCAGGCGATTCTGACAGAAAGGAACGGCAAGCGTGCTCCGTAGGGTGCGTATCACGCACCGATCTCCTCAAGTCGGTGCACGCCGGACATCCCGCTCTCGTCTGATTCAATCAGGAGATCAAATCGACCGGCACGGGGGCTCGCTCGAAGTCGTTGGCCGCCATCAGCGTCTGCGGCTTGAGCCGGGCCAAGCCTCGGATGAACCGGTCGGGGACCCGTTCCAGACGCGTGTTGTAGTAGGTGACGATATCGTTGAAGTAGCCGCGGGCGAGGGCGATTCGCTGCTCGGTGTCCGCCAGGTTCTTCTGGAGGTTCAGGAACGAGTCCTGGGCCTTGAGCTTCGGATATCGTTCCAGCAGCGTCGCGACGAAGCGGGTGCACGCCCGATAGTCCGGCCCCGCGACTCCCGGCGGCGTCGCCTCCATCTGCGTCCGCAGCGCGGCCAGTTCCGTCTGCACATCGCGTTCGTGGTCGCTCATCCCTTTGACAGCCGCGACGAGATTGGGGATCAGATCATGGCGGCGCTTCAATTGAACATCCACCAGGGACCACGCCCGACCGACGCGGTTTCGCAGGCCGATGAGACTATTGAAGACGAGCCAGACCCACCCAAGGGCCCAGGCCAACAGATAGGCCAACGCGGCCGCCACGCAAGGCATGACCCCTTCCAGCAGGCCCCCGCCTCGAGCCGAGACGGATATGGCGACTCCTCCCGCCGCGAGCAGCAGCCCCACGATTCCCCAAATCCAGTATCCGACTCCCAGCCCCCGGCTGATCTGCTTTTCGGTCCGGCAGGAGATCAGGAACATCGGGCACTTGGGATCGGCGGCAATCTCCGCGGCCACGACGTCCTCGCGTTCGCGAGCCTGCCCCATGACGTACAGAGGCATGTGGAGCGGAATCCCCATCTCGATGAAATCCCGGCGGTGGTCCGAATGAGCGACAGCCTCGGACGGGCCCTTGGCATAGTACAGAGGATCGTCTCGGCCACAGCTTCTGCTGAAGAGGACCGCCGGCTCGACCTTCGCGTCCTTGGGCTGAACCTGGACGACTCCCTCGTCGTCCTTGAGGTAGAATGGGATTTGATCGCCGCCGTGGGCGACCGTAGTCGTGCCGCTTTCGCGACGCATCCGCGTGTGGGTGCGGCCCTTGCTGTCGGTGTACCTCTCCATGACCATGCGGGACCAGTGCTCCGCCACGGACCACGAATAGCAGACGCACCGTTGCTCCGCAAGATGACTCGTCAGAGGCCGATCGCTCTCGGCGTCACCCTTGACCTCGACTGTGCCGATGAAGACGCCCGTGGTCTTGGAGGTGGGCGTGTCGTCGACCCACCGTCGCCGACGGTTGGCGGCCAGGGCCGCCCACAAGCACAACAGCGCCAACGCCCCGCCCACCCACGGACAGAACGCCGCAACGTCGTGAGAAGCCATCCCGATTACGCCATATCCAGCGGCCATTCCTGAATGAACCTCCGGCTTACCAGTCCCGTCCACCATCGATCGACAGTGATCTCAACGTACAGGGCGGACGCAAGCCCGTCAACAGGCGAACGGTTGCGCGGAGATGTCGGCGCATAAGAAAAACGGGGCGGTAGACGCCCGTCTACCGCCCCGTGCAGCACAGATTTCGGGAATGTCCCCCTAGAGCATCTTGCGCGTGCGGACCCAGCCGACGCAGGCGGCGCCCATCGTCGCCAGGAGCATGGCCGCAGGGGCCGGGACTGCGGGCACTGCGTCCAGTCTCCACACGTAATTGCGGAAACCGAAGAGGCCGTCCTTGACGTAGGCCGAACGAGCCGTGCCGGAACCGCCCGGATCGTCGTAGCCCGGGTTGCCCAAGTCCAGCTTGTAGTCCTGGTCGAAGATCATCCCGCCATGCTCGCCCCAGCCGTCGTAGTAGCCGGTATAGGTGATCGTCGCCGGGTCGAGGGAGGAACTGATCGAGATCGCATAATCGGAGGGACTGCCGCCGAAGATCAACGCCGCCGCCTCGCGGGCGGAGTAGACCGGCGGGTTCGATTCCCAAGCGGGGCCGTCATAGACATCGTACGAACCCACGAACGTAGGCACGGCCTGGGCGACGCCGCAGACCAGAACCGCCAACCCCACGATCCCCCAACGTGACATAGAGCTTCTCAACATCTCCAAACCTCCTGTGCAAAAAGACAGCGCAGTCACTCTCCACGTGACCTGCACACCCTGCAACCCCACCACAAGCCCGGACACGCGTCCGGGACTCTCCGGGGAACCTGCACCCTACCCAGATCGATGCTTCCTCGTCCTCAACAAGTCCATCTTGTTATACCTCCGCCAAACGACTCCTCAACGAGAATCTGCGTACCAAGCCTACTTCGGTATGACTACTTGTTACGGTCGTGACATCCATACCGGCCGTGCGGAACACGCAAAACGCCGGGACGCGGGACTCGGGCTCAATCCGGCCCACCCGCTTCAATCCGACGTCCCGGGCAAAACGAATCCTTGATTTCTTCGCCGCCGTGTCTAACAATTGTGCTGTTACGAAACGCGTCATGAACCCGGTTGGAGGTATGTGAACATGATTCAGGTGGGAACGATCGTCCTGGCGCAGATCATCGCGGTTTCGAGCATCGGCGCGGGGCTGCCGCAATTGGGCAGCGACGTGCGGGTCGTCGACCTGCGATGCGAGTACCTGAGCAATCCGCTCGGCGTCGACGTCGCGCAGCCCAGATTGAGCTGGAAGCTCGAATCCCGCTGGCGGGGACAGAAGCAGACGGCCTACCAGATCCTCGTGGCCGGCAGCGAGAAGATGCTCAAGGACGACCGCGCGGACCTCTGGGACACGGGCAAAGTCGCATCCGATCAGTCCATCCACGTGGTCTACGCAGGCCGGCCGCTCGCCTCGCGGACCCGTTGCTACTGGAAAGTGCGAGTCTGGGACGCCGACGGCAAGCCGGGCCCGTTCAGCGAGGTCGCCACGTGGGACATGGGCCTGCTGACGCCCGAGGACTGGAAGGCGCAGTGGATCAGCGTACCCGGCAAGGACGAGGACAAGGGCCCGCAGCCGGCGCCTTTGTTCCGCAAATCGTTCCTCCTGCCTGAGACCCCGGTCAGCGCGCGCGTCTACGTCTGCGGCCTCGGCTATCACGAGTTGCGTCTCAACGGCGAAAAGGTCGGCGACCATGTTCTCGATCCGGCGTTCACGCGCTACGACAGGCGGGCCCTCTACATCGTCCACGACGTGACGGGCCAGCTCAAGAAAGGACCCAACGCCCTCGGCGTCATTCTCGGCAACGGCTGGTATGACATGCACACGCGAGCCGTGTGGGACTTCGACAAGGCCCCCTGGCGGGATCGGCCGGTCCTGCGGTGCCAGCTCGAAATGACCTTCGCCGACGGCTCGACGAGAGTGGTCGCCAGCGACGCCACGTGGCGGGTCTCCGCCGGCCCGATCGTCTTCGACAGCATCCGCAACGGCGAGATCTACGACGCCCGGCTGGAAATCCCCAACTGGGACGCCGCGGACTTCGACGACATCAATTGGGCCCTGGCCCAGGTGGACGCCGGCCCCAAGGGCGAGTTGCGGTCGCAGATGATGCCTCCGATCAAGGTTGCGCAGACCCTCAAGTCGGACAAGCTCACGGAGCCCAAGCCCGGCGTGTTCGTCTTCGACATCGGCCAGAACATGGCCGGCTGGGCGAGATTGAAGGTCTCGGGTCCCGCCGGAACCGAGGTCGTCATGCGGTACGGCGAGCGACTGAACAAAGACGGCACGCTCGACCAGCAGGAAATCGGCCAACATATCAAGACCGGCAAGCCGCAGACCGACACGTACATCCTCAAGGGCCAGGGCACGGAAGTCTGGGAGCCGCGATTCGCCTATCACGGATTCCAATACGTCGAAGTGACCGGCCTGCCCGGCAAGCCGAGCCTCGACGCGCTGGAGGCCCGCGTCGTACACACCGCCTTCGACAAGGCCGGCTCGTTCGAGTGCTCCAACGAGCTGTTCAACAAGATTCAGCGCAACACCCTCTGGTCGTACGTGAGCAATTTCGTCGGCTATCCGACCGACTGCCCGCACCGAGAGAAGAACGGCTGGACGGGCGACGCGCACCTGGCTGCGGAGGCCGGCCTGTACAATTTCGGTGCGGCCGCCGCATACACCAAGTGGATGAACGACCTGTACGACGAGCAGCGAGACAGCGGCGAGCTGCCGGGCATCGTGCCCACCAGCGGCTGGGGCTACGCCTGGGGCAACGGTCCCGCCTGGGACAGCGCCTACGTCCTGATCCCCTGGTACCTCTATCTGTACGACGGCGACACGCGCGTTCTCACGAGCCATTACGAGCGGCACAAACGGTACGTGGACTATCTCACGAGCAAGGCCCAGAACGGGATCGTCTCGATCGGCCTGGGCGACTGGGTGCCCGCGAAGTCCAAGACGCCGGAGAAGGTGACCTCGACCGGCTACTATTATCGCGACGCTTTGATCGTCTCGAAGACCGCCGCGATGCTGGGCAAGACGGAGGACGCAAAGAAGTACGGCGAACTGGCCCTCCAGATCCGCGACGCCTTCAATCGCGAGTTCTTCAACAAGGAGACCGGCCTCTATGACGGCGGCACGCAAACCGCGATGAGCTGCGCCCTGACGCACGGGCTCGTCCCCCCGCAGGAACAGCAGCGCGTTCTGAACAATCTCGTCGCGATGATCGAGAAGAACGACGGATTCCTCGACGCCGGCATCCTGGGCACCAAGTACCTGATCGACTGCCTGACCGCGGGCGGACGGGCCGACGTCGTCTACGGCATGGCGGCCAAGACCACCTACCCGAGCTGGGGCCGCTGGATCCTCGAAGGCGCCACCACGCTCTGGGAGCAGTGGGATGGCGGCGCATCCCGCAACCACATCATGTTCGGCCACATCAGCGCCTGGTTCTACGAGGTGCTCGGCGGCATCATGCCCGATCCCGAAACGCCGGGCTTCAAGCGCTTCACGATCAAGCCGCAACTGCTGGGCGACGTCACGTGGGCGCGGGCCGAGCACGAATCGATGTACGGCACGATCCGCAGCAATTGGGAGATCCAGGGCAACAAGCTCACCCTGAAGATCGCGGTGCCCGTGAACACCACGGCGACCGTGTACGTCCCCTGCGACCGGCAAAAGGCGATCACCGAGGGCCCCGACACCATTCACGCGGGCGAGCACGCGAAGTTCCTCCGCGTCGAGAAGGATTGCGTCGTCTTCGAAGTCGAGTCGGGAGCCTACGAGTTCGTTTCGCAGTTGCCGGCGAAATAACCGGGACGGCAGCGACGCTGAATGGAGCATTCACAGGGTGGGCCTTGCCCTCGCTGTTCTACGCATCTTCGGCCTGTCGAGATCCCGGGCGTTGAAGGCGTCCAAGAGCGGGGGCGCTGCCCCC
>JBDKUU010001032.1:0-1819 GCA_039679525.1 Phycisphaerales bacterium
GAGGTTTTTTCGTTTCAGGTTTGAAGTGTCAAGTGTGAAGCCGGAGAGCCCAGACGCGGAATAGCCTCTTTTCTGACTTCACACTTCAAACTTTCTTACCATCTATGTTCCAGTCCCGCCGTGACCACCTGGATCGTGTTGTCCGGATTCAGCTCCGTGCCGTAGTCCACGAACAGGCGCGTCTGGCGGGTGAACCACGTGTCCAGGCCTGCGCCCAGGACCGCGCTGTCGCGGGCGATGTCCCCGTCGCTGACGCGGAAGGTCGCGCCGGGATCGCTCGCGAAACCGGCGTCAAGGCTCGCCTTCGTGTCGCCGAACTCGTGAACCCAGCGGCCGCGAAGCTCCAGCTCCATCCGGCTGCCGTTCTCACGCTTGAAGAGCTGCCGCGTCAACCTGGTGCCGAGCGAGCCTTTGTACGAATCGTACCGCTGGTCGTCGAATGTCAGGGCGCCGTCGCCGCCGGTCTCGGTGAAGCCGTCGATCTTCAGCGTCGAGAGTTGCAGGCCCGCCAGCGGCTGGATCAGCGTCCGCTCCCCGCACCGCCAGTTCAGGCCGGCTTCGAAGTAGGCGGTGAGCATGTCGCCCGAGGGGTCGGCCTCCAGCCGCTCGTCGAGCAAGTCCACAAAGCGACGCGTCTCGTACTCGAGGGCCGTGTACGTCAGGATCGAATCGAGATACCAGTGCTGCGTATCATAGCCGCCGTAGACGCCGGCGTGCGTCGCCGAGACGTCGGAGTTGTCCCGCGAGTCGGAGTAGTCGACGTCGCCTTGCGAGTAGCCGCCGGTGAAGCCCAGGAGCAGACGCTCGGTGAACCGGTAATCCAGGCCGAAAGCGGCGCCGTAGACCGTGTATTGATAGCCCGGAACGCCGGACTCGCTCTCGCGGTCGCCGTACAGGCCGTAGCCCTTGCCCCACACGCCCCAGGGCTTCTCGCCCAGAACCGGCGTGCCATTGCCCGCCGCGAAGAGATATCGACCGGCGTCAGGGCTCATCGTGTCGCCGGCCGCGAAGGCCATCGAGGATTCGTCGAACCCTTCGGCGCTCGACACGCCGCCGGCGGGATTCCGCAGACGTCCGGCGATCGCGCCCACATGCCGGGTCGTCCCGGCGACGGTGACCGGAGCCAGCGAAGGCGTCGTCTGACCGCTGAGTTGATTGTAGGCGGCTTCGACTTCGCCGCCGGTCTGAAGTTGCTGAAGAGCGGTGGTGACGTCGTTGCCGCCTTCTTCGGCAGTCTGTTGCAGGACAGAGCCGAGCGACGCCTGGTTGCACGTTCTCGCGACGTTCGGATCGTCGAACGGAGTCGACGTGACGGTCAACAGAGCCGAGCCAGGTCCATAGCCAAGTTCTGCGGCTTTCAGATAGACGAACGAATCAAGCAACGCAGTGTCCAAAGCGTCGAACTGGCCCGAGACACCATTGGCCTCGACGATCGCGTACTGATGGGAGCCGACGATCGTCTCTGTCGCGATCGTGCGGACCGTGCCGCCGGCGATCTCGACATCCCCTGTGACAGACAGTGTGTCGGCGGCCGCGTTGGAAATCTCCACCTCCAGAACGCTGCACGGGTCGAACGTCACGTCGCCATCGATGGTCAATGTGCCGATGGAGTTGCCCGGCCGGACCGTGCCATCGACGACGACATCGGCAGCCACCGTACCGGCGCCCTGGAGACTTCCTGTGTTCCAGATACGAATCGAATTGGACGCCACTCGCGTGCCTTCCCCCAGAATCAGACTGCCCGTGCCGGCGGCATGTGTCTCGTCGCCTCCGACGTACAATGCACCCGAGTTCGTCCACAACGAATTGGCGTCCGTCA
>JBDKUU010001033.1:0-16471 GCA_039679525.1 Phycisphaerales bacterium
TTCCAGCCGAGCTGGCCGATGATCTTCTCGGCTTCGATGGCGTACCGCCGGTCGTGGCCCGGACGGTCTTTGACGTGGCGAATCAGGGTCTTGGGCTTGCTGAGCCGCCCCAGGATCAGCTCGATGACCTCGATGTTGGCCTTCTCGTTGCAGCCGCCGATGTTGTAGATCTCGCCCGGCGCGGCCCGCTCCAGGACCCGCCAGATCGCCGTGCAGTGATCGTAGACGTAGAGCCAGTCGCGGACCTGCATGCCGTCGCCGTAGACGGGCAGATCCTTGTCGTGCAGGGCGTTGTGGATCATCAGCGGGATGAGCTTCTCCGGGAACTGGTACGGCCCATAATTGTTGGAGCACCGCGTGATGTTGTATTTGAGGCCGAAGGTGTGACCGAACGCCCGGACCAGGTGGTCGGCCGAGGCCTTGCTCGCCGAATAAGGCGAATTCGGGCTCAGCGACGTCTGCTCCGTGAACTTGCCCTCGGAGCCCAATGAGCCGTAGACCTCGTCTGTCGACACCTGGAGGAAGCGTTCGAGCCCCTTGTCGCGGGCGGCCTGCAGGAGGGTTAGCGTGCCGGTGACATTCGTCTCGATGAAGATCTTCGGGCCGGTGATGGACCGGTCGACGTGGCTCTCCGCGGCGAAGTTCACGATCGTGTCGATTTTGTGCTCGACGAGAAGCCGCTCGACGAGCGCCGCGTCGCAGATGTCCCCATGCACGAACGTATACTGCGGATGATCCTGAACCTCGGCCAGGTTCTGGAGATTGCCTGCGTAGGTCAGCTTGTCGAGGTTCACGACGTGGACGTCGGGATGCTCTTCGAGCGCCATTCGGATGAAATTGCTCCCGATGAAGCCGGCGCCCCCTGTCACGAGAATGCTTTTCATAGTTGCCTCAGGTACTTCTCCAGCGACTCCTGCCAGGGCGCGATCGGCCCATCCAGCAGAGCCTGGATCTTGCGGCAGTCAAACCGGCTGTTCAGCGGCCGGGCCGCCGGAGCGGGGAAATCGGCCGTACGACAACGATTCAAAACCACCGGCTGCGGCAGCCGTTCGAAGACGAACGCCGCCACGTCGTAGCGACTGGCGTACCCGGCGTTCGCAAAATGGTACAAACCGGTGATCCGTTTCTCGACCATCGCCAGCGAGGCCTTGGCCACTTCGGCGGTCGCGGTGGGCGCGCCGATCTGGTCGTCGACGACGGAGACGGGTCCGCCGGCCTGGGCCCGCCGCAGGAGCTTCGTGACGAAGTGGTTGCCGTTGGGCCCGTACGTCCATTGGAGCCGCATGATGCAGCAGTCGCAGCCGCTGGCCTGGAGCAGCCGCTCGCCCGCCAGTTTGCTCTTGCCGTACTCGCTGAGAGGATTCGGCGCGTCGGTCTCGGCGTATGGCCGATCGAGCCGGCCGTCGAAGACGAAATCCGTGCCGAAGTGAAGCGCCCATTTGCCGCTCTCGCGAACGATCTCGCCCAGCCGGCCCGCCGCCTCGGCGTTCACGCGATAGGCGATCTGCGATTTGCTCTCGGCTTCATCGACGTTGGTGAACGCGGCGCAGTTGACCACCACGTCGGCCGCGTCCGCCGCCTGCCTGAGATGCTCGACGTTGCCGACGTCGAACTCCGGCAGGTCGTGAACGCGAACTTCGAACCCTCGCCGCCGGAAGGCCGCGGCCAGTTCCGTTCCCAGCATGCCCCGGCCGCCGAGCAGGGCTATCGTCTGCTTAGCCATCCTTCCTCGTCCAGTCGTAGGGAATGTCGTTGTCGTGAGGATGCGTGCGGAACTCGTCCGGGTGCTTGTAGTCGTATGCCTCGGAGACGAGGTTGACGATGTACGCCTCCGTGTCGCTGACGCACATCCAGCCGTGCTGCACGCCCGGCGGGATTCGCACCAGGCCCGGACAATGCTCGCCCAGATAGACCTCGTTCACCGTCCCGTGGGTCGGCGATTCCGGCCGGGCGTCGTAGAGGCCGACCTTCACCAGGCCGCGCATCACGTAGAAATGGTCGAACTGCCTGGCGTGATAATGCCACGCTTTGACGACGCCCGGATAGGTCGTCGTGAAATAGACCTGGCCGAACTTCTGAAACCAGGGATCGTCGTTGCGCAGGATCTCGCCGAGCCGGCCCCGTTCGTCGGGAATCACCTTGGCCCGCCGGACCCCGACCCCATCGATCAGCCGGCCCGTGCTGCGAACGATCAGGCCTTCGTCCACGTGGACGGCCTTCATCGGCAGGATTTGCTTGCTCATAGCGGAGGCTCCTTGATGACCAGGTCGTTGGCCCGCACCAGCGAGTCGAACGTCCCGGCGTCCGTCCACCAGCCCTCCAGGAAATCGCAGGCCAGTCGGCCGTTCTGAATGTACCAGTTGTTCACGTCGGTGATCTCCAACTCGCCGCGGCCGGAGGGTCTGAGCTTGCGAATGACGTCGAAGACCTCGCCGTCGTAGAAATAAATGCCGGTGATCGCATAATTGGACTTGGGGTTCGTGGGCTTCTCCTCGACGCCCACGACCTTGCCGTCGCGGATCTCGGCCACGCCGAACCGTTCGGGGTCCGCCACCTGCTTGAGCAGCAGCCGGGCTCCGCTGCCTTGCGACAGGAAGCGGTCCGCGTGCGGCTTGAGATTCGACTGGAAGATGTTGTCGCCCAGGATGACCGTCAGCGGCTGGCCGTTCGCGAAGTTCTCGGCCAGTCCGAGGGCCTGGGCGATCCCGCCGGCCTCGTCCTGAACCTTGTACGTGAACCGGCATCCGAACTCCCGGCCCGATCCGAGCGAGCCGACGACGCTGCCCATGTGTTCGACGCCCGTGACGATCAGGATCTCCTCGATCCCGACGCCCAGGAGCTTCTCGATCGGGTAGTAGATCATGGGCTTGGGGCCCACGGGCAGCAGATGCTTGTTCGTCACCTTCGTCAGCGGCCGCAGTCGCGACCCGGTGCCGCCGGCAAGTACAACGCCTCTCAAACCCATATGGATCTCCAGTCAGCAGTTATCAGACGAAATTCTACGGATGGATGGCCATTGCGTCAAGCAGTGCGGCCTGCGTCCCTCACGCCGGCGCGATAATCTTCGCTCGATCGGACGGACACAATCCAACCAACATCCTATCGGCATCCGTACGACATGACTCCACGAGAGAAAGCGGCGGACCCGAGTCAGAGCCTTACGGCTTGGCCCGGATATCGGCATTTCGTATCTCTTGAGTAGAGCGGTTCTTCGCGGCGTCGATCGTTCCGCGTTGCGAAAGACCGATAATGGCAGACAGAAACGGCGGACTTCGCCCCGCTCTCCCGCGACGCCTGTCGTGAGAGCAGGGACGTCTGCCCTTCCGGACTTGGGACGCTGGAGGCATGCTATGACCCCGGGCTTCACAGATCATGGTTCACACGAGGACGCCGCCAGGGGGCGGGAACCGTTGATCGACATCAACACCGAATCGTCCGCCGCGGGCGAGCCTCTGGTACAGATCATAGGCCGACGCAAGCGGCTCTCCGATGTTCAGGACCCTCCCGCCGCCCCGGCGCCTCAGCCGAAGCCCCAGCGGCGGCGCCTTTCGGAGACGGATACAGTCAGCCGCGACGAATCCGCCCCGCCGTCTGTGCCCGCGCCGGCGCAGCCCGGCCTCGTCGATATCCGATCGGAGACGGCCGTCCTGGAACAGCCCCAGGTGGTTTGCGCGACGGAAGAGAACGACGCCAGGACAGAGACGGCTGCGCCGATGGGGCAAAGAGACGTCAAGTTGTGGATCGCCGAGCAACGCGGCAGGCAGAGCCTGTCCGTCTCAGCCGCCGGCGGACTGCTGGCGGCCGTCGTCGGCGCTCTGGCATGGGCCGCGGTCTCCGTCGTCGCGAACGCCCCCGTCATCTGGATGTCCATCGGGATGGGCGTGCTTGTCGGCGGCGCCATCCGCGTTCTCGGCCGCGGCGTCGACAGATCGTTCGGCGTCCTCGGCGCGGGGCTCACGCTCTTCGCCTGCATCCTCGGCAATTGCCTCGCCAACGGCACGTTCGTCGCCCGGGACGTCGGGCTCTCCGTGACTTCCCTGCTGACCCAGATCAGTCCGCATTCGTTGCCCAGACTGATCGCGGCCACATTCCACCCCGCGGACGTTCTCTTCTATGGCCTGGCCTTGTGCCTGGGCTACTGCTTCTCCTTCCGACGGATCGCCCGGCCACAAGTCAGCCACGTCCCGGCCAAAGCCTGATGCATGGCAGGAGCGGTGTGCGGGGCACACCCTACGCTGTCGCCCCGCCGATGTTGCGGGTGTGGCCAATTCCTCTGGTGCACGGCGGGTCCGTTCTGATGGATCGAGGAAGAAACGGACTGATCCCGAACCCGCCGCTGGACGGCGGAAGTTTATCGCATTATGGCCACCAGCAGTCAGGGTGCTGCGCACCCTCTCAAGCGAGCGCCCCGTTGTCGCACCACGCTGGAGGCCCAAAGCGACAAACCCCCGCCGGCACGGCGGAAGCCATACCGGTCCGTTCCTTCCGCTTTGCCTTAAGCTGAGGAAAAGAGGCGGCGGATTCTGGATCTGTCCATCCCTTCCTTGTGCTCCGCGATCCTATTCGGCCGACCCCGTCGCAGTAACGGTCCTGCACCCGTCGAGCCCGACCTCCGGGAAAATGCCTTGACACTGCAATTTTGTGGGCGGATAATCCGTCTTTACTGGCGGTGCTCGGCGCGGGTCAGGTATCTGCGGGGGGGAGCTGTCCGGGCGTCGCGTCGGGGATTGCCGGCGCCTCCAGAGGGCGTCTCGGCGGCCCGTGTCACAGGGAAGAAGCCAATGCAGGACGGGTCGGTTCGTCCGGATCTTTGAAAGGCCGCAGGATGGGTGCAGCTCGCAGTACACGCCGGGAGTTTCTCAAGGGTTCCATGGTCTTCGGCGCAGGAATCGTCGCCGCCGGCCCCCTGGGACGGATCGCAACCGCCCAGCCGCCGGCCTCCGGGATGAGGTTTGGCTTCGTCACCTATCTCTGGGGGGAGGACTGGGACCTGCCCACCGTGATCGCCAACTGCGAGAAGGCGGGCGTCCTGGGCGTGGAGCTGCGGACGGAGCACGCGCATCGCGTCGAATCGAACCTCACCGACGCCCAGCGTCAGGAGGTCAAGAAGCGATTCGCCGACAGCCGCGTGACCCTGGTGGGGCTCGGAACGAATTTCGCGTTCCATTACACCGACGAGGATCGGCTTCGAAAGGACATTGAAGGAGCCAAGCAGTACGTCAAACTCGCGGCCGATTGCGGCGCCTCGGGCGTCAAGGTCAAGCCGAACGACCTGCCCAAGGGCGTGCCCTTCGAGAAGACCATCGAACAGATCGGCCGATCGCTCAATGAGCTCGGCAAGTTCGCGGCCGGATACAACCAGCAGATCCGTCTGGAAGTCCACGGCGGCTGCTCGCTGTTGCCCACCATGAAGGCGATCATGGACGTGGCGAATCACCCGAACGTCGCGGTGTGCTGGAACTGCAATTCCCAGGACCTCGAAGGCGAAGGTCTGGCGTACAACTTCAACCTCGTGCGGCCGCGGTTCGGCGACACGGCCCATGTCCGCGAACTCAACATCGACGACTATCCGTACCAGGAGCTGATGAATCTCCTGGTGGCGACCGACTACAAAGGCTGGGTCCTGCTCGAAGGCCGGGGCAAGCCCCAGGATCGCGTCCAAGCTCTGGCCGAACAGCGGCAGGTCTTCGAGCAGATGGTGGCCAAGGCCCAGGCGGGCGGCGGCGCCCCTGCCGGCGGCGGAGTCAAGCTCACGCAGAAAGACGATCGCGTGACCGTCGAGGTCAACGGCAAGCTGTTCACCGAGTACCGGTTCAAGGAGCCGCAGCGGCCCTTCTTCTATCCGGTCATCGGGCCGACGGGTCAGCCGGTGATGCGCCATTGGCCGATCGACGAGAGCAACCCGGATGACGACCGCGATCACGTGCATCAGAAGTCGCTGTGGTACACGCATGGCGCGGTCAACGGCATCGACTTCTGGTCCGACGGCAAAGGCAGGATCGCCCACGACAAGTTCATCGAAGTCAGTTCGGGGCCCAAGGTCGGCGCAATCGTTTCGCAGAACAACTGGGTCGCCCCGGACGGCAAGATCGTATGCACCGACACGCGGACGCACCGGTTCTACAACACGCCGCAAGGCCAGATCATGGACTTCGAAGTCGCGATCCACGCCTCCAACGGCGAGGTGACGATGGGCGACACAAAGGAAGGCTCCATGGCCATCCGCCTGACCCCGAGCATGCAATTGGCGCCAACGAAGGCCATGAAGGACAGGGGCGAGGCCGCCAAGGGACACATCATCAACAGCGAGGGCCAGACCGACAACGACACCTGGGGCAAGCGGGCCACGTGGTGCGATTATTACGGGCCCGTCAATGGCGAGATCGTCGGCGTGGCGATCTTCGACCATCCGAGCAACCCCCGGCACCCGACCTGGTGGCACGTGCGGGATTACGGCCTGTTCGCGGTGAACCCCTTCGGCATCCACGATTTCGAGAAGAAACCCGCCGGCGCGGGCGACATGGTCATCCCCGCCGGCCAGACCGTGACGTTCAAATATCGTTTCTACTTCCACAAAGGCGACGAAAAACAAGGCAAGGTGGCGGACCGCTACGCCGAGTACGCCGGATCGTAATTGATTAAGGATGATTGATTATGGATGATTGGAGGAGGCTGGACCTTCTTCTCTCAATCATCAATCATCCATTATCCATCATCAATGAGAAAGGATCGACCATGAGCAAGTTGACGCGTCGTGATTTCATTCGCAGTTCGATGGCCGTCGGGGCGGGCCTGGCGATGGCGGGCCCTGCATCCCGCGTGCTGGGGGCCAATGACGACATCCGCCTGGGCATCATCGGCGTCGGCAGCCAGGGCGGCGGCCACATGGGTTATTTCAGCAAGATCCCCGGCGTGCGGCTCGTGGCCATCTGCGACGCGGACCGCAGTCACGTGGAGGCCAGGGCCGCTGCGTTCGAAAAGGACAAGGGCGTCAAGCTCCAGACCTACACGGACATGCGGGAACTGCTCGACAACAAGGAAATCGACGCGATCACGTCCGCTACGCCGAACCACTGGCACGCCCTGACCACTGTGTGGGCCTGCCAGGCGGGCAAGGACGTCTACATCGAAAAGCCGGCGTCCCATGAGATCTGGGAAGGCCGCAAGATGGTCGAGGCCGCCCGCAAGTACAACCGGATCGTCCAGATCGGCACGCAGAAGCGGTCCTCCGAAGCCCATCCGGCCGCCTTTCAATGGATTCGCGAAGGCAACATCGGCAAGATCCTGTGGTCCCGCGGCTTCTGCTACAAAGGCCGAGGTCCCGGCACCAACGGCATTGTCCACGGGACAAACGGTCCCAAACCCGTGCCGGAAAGCGTGAACTACAACCTCTGGTGCGGCCCGGCCGACATGGTCCCGCTGTGCCGTAGCGACCTACATTACGTTTGGCACTGGATGTGGAACACCGGCTGCGGCGACATCGGCAACCAGGGCCCGCACGAGATGGACATCGCCCGCTGGGCTCTGGGCGATCCGGGCCTGCCGACCCGGTGCTTCAGCATCGGCGGCCGGTTCGGCGTCGGCGAGACAGACGACGTCGGCGAGACCGCCAACACCCAGATCGCGTTCTTCGACTACAAGCCCGCCCCGCTGATCTTTGAAGTCCGCGGCCTGCCCCGCAAGAAAGGCGACCGCTCCATGGACAACTACCGCCGCACCGGCGTCGACATCGGCAACTGCCTCCAGTGCGAGGGCGGCTACTTCGCCTCCGGCGACGGCGGCGGCTGGGTCTACGACAACGACGGCAAGAAGATCAAGCAATTCATCGGCCGCGGCGGCGAGGGCCACCACGAGAACTTCATCAAGGCCGTCCGCAGCCGTAAGCGCGAGGACCAGAACGGCGACATCGAAATCGGGCACCTCTCGGCGTCGCTGTGCCACATGGCGAACACTTCCTACCGCCTGGGCAAGAAAGCCACGGTCGACGAGGTCAAGGCCGCCATCGGCGACAACGCCGAGATGATGGACTCGTTCAACCGGATGCTCGAACACCTGGCCGCCAATGAGGTCGACCTGACGAAGGAGCCGATCACGCTGGGCCCGGTCCTGACGATGGACCCGGAGAAGGAACACTACGTCGGCGAGAACAGCGATCTGGCGAATATGTTCATCAAGCGAAATTACCGCGAACCGTTCGTCGTGCCGGAACAGGTCTGACATCGATGATTGATTAAGGATGATGGATGATTGAGAGAAGAAGGTCCTGCCTCCGTCTCCAATCATCCATCATCAATCATCCATAATCCGTGGGTATCGAATGAAGTTCGCACTCTGCAACGAGATGTTCGAGAACCGCCCGATGGCGGAGATTGCAGCCGTCGCGGCCCGGCTCGGCTATCACGGCATCGAGGTCGCGCCGTTCACGCTGGCGCCTTCGGCGACGGAAGTCACCGCCGCCAAACGCAAGGAGACCCGCAAGGCCGTCGAGGACCATGGCCTGGAGGTCGTCGGCCTGCATTGGCTGTTCGCCGGGCCCAAGGGTCTGCACATGACCACGCCGGACCAGGCCACGTGGCGGCGGACGCGCGACTACATGGCCGCCCTGCTGGACCTGTGCAGCGACCTCGGCGGCAAGGTCCTCGTTCTGGGCTCGCCCAAGCAGCGGAGCATTCTGGAGAACCAGACCAGACAAGGCGCCTGGAAACGGGCGGCCGATCTGCTCAGTTCGGTGGTAGACCGGGCCGGGGAACTGGGCTTGACGATCTGCTTCGAGCCGCTGTCTCCCGTCGAGACGAATTTCATCAACACCGTCCAGGAAGGCTTGAAACTGGTCCGCGAGGTGAATCATCCGAACTTCAAGATCCACCTGGACGTCAAAGCCATGTGCTCCGAGGGTAAGCCGGCGCCGGCGATCATCCGCTCCGTGAAGGTCGAGGACGTCGGGCACTTCCACGTCAACGACCCGAACCTCTACGGCCCCGGCATGGGCGAGGTCGACTACGGCCCGATCGCCGAGGCGGTCCGCGACCTGGGCTACGACAAATGGCTCTCCGTCGAGCCCTTCAAATACGACCCCGATCCCGAGACCGTCGCGAGGAAGAGCATGGAGTGCCTCCGTCGATTCTGGGCGTAATCAAGATCTGGTGTGCACGGCACACCCTACATGGCGCGTCATGCCGTACGCCTCAGCATGTAGGGTGTGCCGTGCACACCATTCTTCTCTTGCGACCCCAGAATACTCCGGTATACTGGGGACCGTATGCCCAATTACCGGAGACTCTTTCAGCCGGGTGGCACGTTCTTCTTCACCGTCGTTACAGCGGAGCGGCGGCCGCTGTTTTTCGACGAGACGGCTCGCACATATCTGCGAATCGCCTTCCAAACGGTGCAAACCGATCTGCCGTTCGGCCTGACGGCGATGGTCCTGCTCCCGGATCACATCCATTGCATATGGACCTTGCCCGGCGACGACACCAACTACTCGGCTCGGTGGTCGTGCATCAAACGTCATTTCACCAAACAGTGGATCGGCGATCATAAGGAAACGACGATCTCCCAAACGCGCCGTCAGCATCGGGAGCATGGCGTCTGGCAGAAACGATTCTGGGAGCATCGTATCCGCGATGAGACGGACTTGATCCACCACGTCAATTACATCCATTACAATCCGTTGAAGCACTCGCTCGCGAGCTGCCCTCACGCGTGGCCTTGGTCCAGCTTTCACCGGTGGGTAAATGAGGGCTACTACCGGGAGGATTGGCTGTGCAGTTGCGAGGGACGCCGGCCCGCTGCTCCCGATTTTGGCCGGATCGCCGTTGCGGGGGAATGAAGAGTGATGGTGTGCATGGCACACCCTACACGGCATCCTCGCCCTTTTTACACTCGACAGGCACGTAGCTTCTTTGGTCCTGGTGCGCATAGCACACCCACGCGAAAGACGTGCGACAGGACGGGCATGTAGGGTGTGCCGTGCACACCATCTCTTCCGCCATCCATGGGACAGACTCTCGCCATCATGCCCGACAGGCGAGTTGCTTGCGAAGCGATTTCCTGGCCCGGTGAAAGTGGACGCGGGCCTTCTGGGGCGTCGTCTGCACCCGCTCGGCGATTTCCGTATACGACAGGTCCTCATAGCATCGCAGGTGCACGACGTCCCGCTGTTGGCGGTTGAGCTGGTCGACGGCGGTCGAGACCTGCCGCAGCGTCTCCTCGCGGACCTGGGCCTCCAGAGGGCCGATGTCGCCCGTGGACGCCGTGTCCTCGTCGGCCCACTCGCGGAGCCTCGTCCGCTCATAGAGAGACCGCATCCGCCGGTCGCGAAGGCGGTTCTGGATCTTGCTCCAGGCGATGCGATAGATCCACGGCCAGAACCGCTCCGGATCGCGGAGCGAGCCGAGTTGGTGGAGCATCGCCAGGAGTGTCTCCTGGATCAGGTCCTCGGTGGCGTCGCGGTCCAATGTGGTCCGCAGGATGAACGGGTACAGTTGCTCCCAGACCAGCGCGGCCAGTCGGCCCATGGCGCCTTGTTCGCCCGCCCGGGCCCCGTCGAGAAACTGGATGTATGCGCCATTGTCGCTCATCGGAACAGTCCTCGACCCTATAAGGCCGGAACTCCGATGCGGGTAACAGAGGTCTCGGCGATACGCGGATTTGGCTACGCCGGCCGTCCGGATCTGGTGAACCGGCCGGCGAGTGCTTCTTCGTAGGTTGGGCGTCCTCGCCCGACCGTCTCAAGACGAGCGAGGACGCTCGTCCTACGAAGAGCCCAGCCTCCACGGCCGGACCAGCCGGCGTACTGTGTAGGGTGTGCCGTGCACACCACCTCTCTTCCACGACCCCGCGTCCCGGCCGTTGACGGTCCTTGTCGGTGTGCATGGCACACCCTACGCGGATTGCTTCGTCTCCTGTGCCGGGGCGGGCGAATTGTCCTGGTCCGGCTCGGGCGCACACACCACGCGCCACATCGGCGGCGTCAGCTCGGGCACGTCCCACACGCTGCCGCAGCGATTGCACCTGTCCAGATCGGGCCGGCGAGCCTGGCCGCAGTTATGGCAGGTTACGAGCGTGACTTTTGGCCGGGCCAATCGATAGGCGAGGTACGCCGGCAGGCCCAAAGTCATCGTCGCAACGACCCAAGCCCTGCGGACGTTCCGCGGCGTTCCCATCCGGATGCCGTCGCGGCTGATCTTCACGCTGAGCAATCCGAAGAGCAGCAGGCCCGGCAGCATATACCCGAGGGCGCGGAAGAACCGTTCAGAGATCACCGCGTCACGGTGTCCCCTGGCGACCATGGCGACGAACGAATCGGGCAGCAGGAATATGGATCGATAACCCGCCGTGGCTTCGAAGTGCGGCCCGCCGAGGTACGACGCCAGCACGAGAGCCGGCGGATGAAGATTCTCGAGGAGCAGCTTCATCCAGGTGAGTCCTCGGGAACCCGGCAGCACAAAATACGCGGCCTCGGCGGATTCCACCGGCCGGCCCAGTCGCACGACTTGCGAGCGCGGATCGTCGTACGCCGCGACGGCAGTCGAGCCGACGGCGACCGCCTGCCCGTTCGGATCGAAGTAATCCAGTCGCAGGGCCAATCCCTCGCGGCCCACGGACGCCACGGTGCAGCCGCCGTAGACCCACTCCCGAGGCGAATCGCCGCGAGCCATCTCGAATCCGCAGACGCCGTAGGCAGCCAGATCCATGGGCCTGGCGGTACCCGCTGAGCCGATCGGAGAAGCCGGCGCCGACAGATGCCCTGCCAAACCTGCATAGTCGAGCGTTCCCAGATCCAGCCGGTCGATCCGGCCGGAGGCGTCGAGGATAAGGACACGATCACCTCCCCAAGGGCTCACTCTCCAGAGGACATGATCCCTACCCCAGAGGCTCACTCCCTGCGCATCATGAGATTGAGGACTTGGAAAACCCCACACCATCAGGTCGGGGTTCTTCCAGATCGAGCCGATCTGAACCGGCTCGCGGGATGCCGCATCCTCCGAAAGCTCCGGCCCTTTCCGCACGCCGGGGGTCTTCCCGTCCCAATCGATGGCAAAGAACCGCTTCATGCCGCGGTCATACACAACCTGCGGCTTGATCCAGAGTCTGTCGGCAATCGGCGAGATGAATCGACCGAGTTGCCCGCCAGGCCGGTCCGCTAAACCTTCGGGTCCCGCGTATTGCGTGGTGACTTGAACGTCGGAAGACCGGTTCCCATTCCGGATCTCGGCCGTCCTCGTATACACGAACAGCCCGAGCGACGGATCGTAGCGAAGCACGTCGCCCTCGGACCGCGGGTCCCGCCGATACAGGTTCTGGTCGAACCTCTCAACATATTCGTACTTCTCGATGAGAGGCGCCAGGTAGCGGACGGCATCCAATTCAGCCAGCGGCAAATGATATTCGTGAATCCGGGCTGTCACGACGAACGGAGCCGCCAGATTCGGATCCTGGGTTCGATTCGGGTCCAGGACGCGCGTGGGGGAGACGGCCGCCTCCCTCGCCGACCTTCCCAACAGGCTGTCGCGCTCGGCCGCACAGTACGTCCGAGCCCAGAAAAGCCCCGTACAAAGCAGGATCGTGCCGGTGACGCAGATTGCCGCAATGGCGATGAAGTTCCCTTTTCTTGTATCCATGGCGTGTGTCCTACAAGGGCGTCGAAACGAATCGGTACCAGACAACCGGCAGCGAGGCCACGATGAGCAGCAACAGGACGCCCATGGCCTCCAGCCCAAACCCTTTGACGACGACGAGCGAGACGGTCAACGTCAGCAGCGTTATGCCGCCCACAAGGAGCCAGACCTTGCTCGTCGTCCAACCGACCAGCAGGCCCATGCAATAGCAGGCGAACCCCGCCAGGACTGAAGTGGCCGCAATCTCGCCGACAATCCGCCCGCGATACGCAGCGAGAAGCGGAGACGCCGACAGCAGGACCATCGCGGTGACGGCGAGCGGAACGATCGTCGCCAGGACCGTGCCGGCCCCTACCAGGACTCGCGCAGCAAGGATTCGGTTGCGTGTCACGGCCAGCGTGCAAAGCAGAGTGGATACCTTGTGGGCCCTGTCGCCGTACATCTGCGACGCGCCCAGGCCGTAGTATCCAAGCAATAGAGCGGGGACCAGAAAAGCGGTGGAAACGCCCACCATGTCAGGCTCTTGTTCCCAAAGGACTGCATAGACGCTGAGCCAGACTGCCAAGGCGACGACGATGCCGGCGCCCACTACATACCCGAGGTTGTCGGATATCTCGCGTCGAATCAGACTGAGCACGTTACACCTCGCTTTCCTGCTGCACGACGGCCGACGCGGGCCTTGTGCATTCGATGAAGATGTCTTCGAGGGTCATCGGCATCTCCGTGCAGCTTTCGGGCCGGAACGTCGCCAGGATCGACTGCTTCTGCGGATTCCAGTTGGCCACGGTCAGGACCATCTCCCGGCCTGATGCCCGCTGGTTGATGATGTCGGTGAGATACAGGTCCTCGGGCGTCCGCTCGGGGAAGATCACCCGCAGCTTCTTGACCCGGCTCTTCAGCTCGTCGAGGCTGCAATCGACCACGAGCTTGCCTGCGACGAGGACTCCGATCCGATCGGCGATCCGCTCGACGTCGGCCAGGATGTGCGAGCTGAACAGGATCGTCCGCCCCTGCCGCTGGATCACGTCGATGGCCAATTCGAGGAACTGCCGCCGAGCGACGGTGTCCAGACCGAGCGTCGGGTCGTCGAGGATCACCAGCTCCGGGTCGATCGCCATCGCCAGCGCGAGGTTGAGCTGGGCTCTCATGCCGGTGGAGAGGTCCTTGACCTTGCGATCCAGCGGGAGCCGGAACGTCTCCATGAGCTGCCCGAAGAACTCGTCGTTCCATTGCAGCGACAGGCCCTTGCACAAGGCGATGAGCCGCCGGACCTTGTAGCTCTGGATCAGGTGATGCCCTTCGGCGACGTAGCCGATTCGCCCGTGCGTCCGCGCGGACAGCCTCATGGAGTCCTCGCCCAGAACAAGCGTTCGGCCCCTCGTGGGCGGCTCCAGGCCCAGCAGGATGCGGATCATGGTCGTCTTGCCGGACCCGTTGCGGCCGAGCAGGCCGTAAATGCATCCGCGGGGCACCTCCAGGCTCACCCCGTCCAGGACGCACCGCCCTTCGTAGAACTTAACCAGGTCCTCGATGACAATCGGTCTGTCGTTCATACCGATCCTCTCCTACTGTGACGAAAGGTTGAATTTCTCCGCCGCCGCGTTGAACCATTCGGTAAGCGTCTGCTTGTCGATCTGCATGTGGAAGGCCGTGACGACGATCCGTTCGAGCTCGTCGCAGATGAGCTTGCGGCGTACGGCCCGGCTCAGACTGCTGTCGAGCCCCGCCACGAAGGCCCCGGCCCCCGATCGCGTGACGATGATCCCCTCCTGCTCGAGCTGTCGAAAGGCCTTGGCGATGGTGTTGGGATTGATCGCGAGTTGCTCGGCGAGTTGACGAACGGTGGGAAGCCGCTCCTCGCGGGCCAGCCGGCCCAGGGCGATGTCCCGCTTGACCTGGTCGATGATCTGCAGGTACACGGGCCTGTCCGATGCGTTGTCGATTCGAAACTGCATGGGGCACCTTTAGTTGTACTATTACGACTATTACAAGTCTATTCAAGCCGTCCCGGAACGTCAACACAAATTCTCATTTTTTTCGAGACGGAGGTTGCCGGCGTGCGTCCTGTCGCGGCCGGCGCTTGACGAATCATGACAAGCGAGTTCGGCGCCATGTAGGGTGGGGCTTGCCCCACCGTTCCGTCTGTCGTCCGCTTTTCGGTGGGGCAAGCCCCACCCTACGCGTGCGATCTCCAACGTCGGTTCCACGCTCTTGACAGAGGGATTCCCTGCGAGTAGCGTGGGAATCAACATGAACGCTCGCAGATACACGCCGGAGCGTCCGGGCGAGTTCCGAGGTGAGAGGCTTCACATGGCAAGAGCACGCAAAACCTGGCGGGAGAAACTGGAGAATCCGGTCGCGGGGCTGCCCAAGGTCTGCGAGGTGCCGGACAAGTGGGTCAAGACGATGGGCGGCCGGCAGATCCTCGTGCCGACACCCAGGATGGTGGATGACTACGTGCGGACGGTGCCGAAGCGAAAGCTCGTCACGGTCGGCCAGATCCGCCGAACGCTGGCCGGGCCGTTCAAGGCCGACTCCACCTGCCCCATGACGACAGGCATCTTCCTTCGCATCATCTCCGAGGCCGCCGAGGAGGACCGTCAGGCCGGCGTCAAGACGATCACGCCCTACTGGCGAGTGATCAAAGACGACGGCAGTCTGAACGCGAAGTTCCCCGGCGGCGTCGAGGGCCACGCCGCGAAGCTGCGAGAGGAAGGTCACGACATCCTTCCCGGCGTCGGGAAAAAGCCGCCGAAAGTAGTGAATTTCAAAGAGTCGCTGGTGTAGATCTGGAGGCAATCCATGAAGCGGACTGCAGTCCTGCCGATCGTAGCCGTTGTCGCGGGTGTGCTCGTCTTGGGGGCCGTTGCCCTGTTCTCCGGGGGTGGGCCGGACCCCGTCCAGTTCGAGCGTCTCAAGCAGCCGCAGATCCGGACGATGGCGGACCAGAAGGTCCTCGTCGTCGAGACCAAAGGCGACCCGACGGTTGTCGGCGGCAAGGCGTTCAGCCTTGTTTTCGACACCTACTTTCGGCTCAAGGGCGTGCCCAAGAGGGCCAAGAACCTGACGCCGCGAGCTCGCTGGCCCCTCGGCTTGGACGCGCCGAAAGACCAGTGGCTCGGCCGGTACGCGATGCCCGTGCCGGAGAGCGTCACGTCGTTGCCGCAGCAATCCGCGGAGGCCTCGGAGCTTCACGCGGAACTGGCGACGTGGGAATACGGCGAGGTGGCCGAGATCCTGCACGTCGGGCCGTACAGCCGCGAGGAACCGACGATCCGCAGGCTCACGGACTTCATCAAAGACAGCGGCTATGCGATCGTGGGCGAGCACGAGGAGGAATACGTCAAAGGGCCCGGCGTCTGGTCCAGGGGCGATCCCGAGAAGTATCTCACGATCATCCGGTACAGGGTGAAAAAGGCTCAGTAGTCAGGCCGCGGTACCACGTCGCAGCCGTCGGCAACGTGGTCACTCATCCGGATCATCGCAACAAAGGCTATGGCACGCGGGTCACGGCCCGCTTGTGCCAGTCGCTCCTCGAGTCGGTCGAACTCATCGGCCTGAATGTCAAGGCGGACAATGTCCCCGCGATGGCCTGCTATCGGGCGCTGGGGTTCGAGATCGTCGCCCCCTTTACCGAGTTCATGGTCGAGAGGACGGCAAACGCGACTTGAGATCGCGTCCACTCACGGCTTGCGAGCTCGAATCAGCGAGTTCATTCCTTCGTCGCGATAGAGCAACTGAACGTCACGGAAGCCGGCGGATTCGAGGTCCTCGCGGAATTCGTCGAAGGTGAAAGTGCCGCCGCTCTCGGTGCCGGTGAGCATGTTCACGGCGAACAGGGCCCCGGCGAG
>JBDKUU010001034.1:0-11131 GCA_039679525.1 Phycisphaerales bacterium
GTAGACGCGTTCGAGCGGAGCGTCTACGGCGGCGTGGAAGTCCCGAAGCAAACCTACGAAACGATGAACTCCCTGGCGGAACGAGTGGCCAACGATGCCGTCCCCAAGCCATAAATCCGAGTACACGATTCTCCTCGTGCTGGCCGTGCTCAGCGGCCTGGTTCTCCTGGCGATGTCCTGGAGTGGAATGACGCGTCAGGACCGGTCGGGCCGGCCCGACCTGCGGACGACCCGCTCGACCAACGTCGACGGCATGCTCGCCTGCTACGAGCTTTTCAAGCGGCTGGAGATCCCTGTCGAACGATCGAACAGGATGCTCCTGTCCGCGAATCTCGAAGGAGCCGGCGTCGTGTTCGTGATCGATCCGCAAATGCCGATGAACACGGGCGAGATCGTGAACTTGGGCGCGTGGATCGAGCGAGGCGGCGTGCTGGTCGCCTCGCGGGACATGGGATTTGTGACAGAGATCGACCCGGCGGCAGCCGATCTGATGCGCGAAGAACGGTCCTCCAGAGCCGATCCGAGCGGCCCGCGGATTCTGCCGCTGTCGAGGGACGTGCGGGAGGCGTCGCTGGACGCCGGCGACACATTCGCCTTGAAGCTGCCGGACGAGCGGACGCCGCGCAAAGCGATGGAGCCGCTGTTCGAAGATTCCTACGGCGTGCGGATCGCCGAGCATCGCATGGGCCGCGGGCGTCTGATCCTCCTGTCGGACAGCTCGTTCCTGGACAACGAACATCTCGGCGTCCACGACAACAGCGTCCTGGCGGTCAATCTCGTGTCCTACGCGATGAGCTGCTCGACGACTCGCAAGGTCCTGTTCGACGAATATCATTTCGGCTTCGGCGACGGCAACCAGGGATTCCGTCTGCTCGGCGACCTGCTGCTGACCACCAGCCCAGGCTGGTCCGTGCTCGCTCTGACGGCCGCCGGCATCCTGTTCCTCGTCTACAGGGGCCGCCAATTCGGCCCTCGCCGGGACATGGGAAGACAGCGACGCCGCCGCTCGAAGATGGAATTCGTTCACGCGGTCGGAGCGACCTACCGTAGCGCGGGCGCGCATCGATTGACGCTCAAGCTGATCTACAGTTGGTTCCGACAGCGGGCCGCCGGCCGCACCGGCGTTGCGCCGACCGCAAGCAACGGGCTCCTGGCTCAGGAACTGGGCCGCCGGGGACGCATGGCTGCCGGCGAGATTCAGCGGACACTCGACGACTGCGACGGGCTCCTCGCCCGGCCGGCCGTGTCACAACGTCAGCTCACCGCCGCGATCTCGCGGCTTGCACAGATCGAAAAGGAGGCTTTGGATGGACTTGGCAACGGCAAATGACCTCGCCCGCCGGATCGTCGCGGAACTGGGCAAGGTCCTGGTCGGACAAGACGCGGCCCTCTCGGACGCGGTCGTCGCCCTGCTGGCCGGCGGGCACGTCCTGCTCGAAGGCGTCCCCGGCACCGGCAAGACGCTGCTCGGCCGGGCCCTGGCCCACGTGACGGGGACCTCGTTCAAGCGGATTCAGTTCACGCCGGACCTGATGCCGTCGGACATCGTCGGCGTCAACGTCTTCGACATGTCGGCCCGGCAGTTCGACTTCCGGCCGGGCCCGGTCTTCAGCGACGTGGTCCTGGCAGACGAGATCAACCGCGCCCCGGCCAAGACTCAGTCGGCCCTGCTCGAGGCCATGCAGGAGCGGCGGGCCACCGTCGACGGCAAATCGCACGACCTGTCCCCCGTCTTCACGGTGTTCGCCACGCAGAACCCGGTGGAGTTCGAAGGGACGTACCCGCTGCCCGAGGCCCAGGTCGACCGGTTCATGCTCAAGATCGTGATCGACTATCCAGATGAAGCCGCCGAGGCCCGCATCCTGGACCAGGTGGAGGCCGGATTCGATTCGGCGGACCTGGCCGGCGCGCACATCGAGCGGCTCCTCGACGTGCGGAAGCTCGCGGAGCTGCGCGAGGCGACCCGCAAGATCCACGTCGAAGAGATGGTTCGCGGCTACATCACGCGGGTCATTCGATCCACGCGGAGCCGGCCCCAGGTAACGCTGGGAGCCAGCCCGCGAGCGGGCGTCAGTCTCCTCCTGGCAGCGAAGGCGCAGGCCCTTCTGGCCGGGCGGGATTTCGTCAGTCCGGACGACGTCAAGTCGATTGCCCCCGCCGTCCTGCGGCACCGCATCCTGCTGCTGCCGGAGGCGGAGGTCGAAGGCCTCAGTCCCGACGACTGCCTCAAGGAAATCCTGCTCCACACGGACGTGCCGAGGTAACGGATGCTCCCCTCCCCGCGATTGATCATCCTGGTGATGGCGGCGGCGCCCCTGTTCCTGGCCGGCGCGCTTTATGAAGGCGCGTCCGCAGTCGGCGTCCTGTACCTAATCGTCCTGGCCTTCTACACGGCCTTGGACGCCCTGCTGCTGCCCCGCAAAAAGCGTATCCTCGTCAGCCGCAATGTCGCCGAACGCGTTTCTGTCGGCTACCCGACCGCTCTGAGCCTGACGGTGGAGAACCGCACCCGGCGACGGCTGGAGATTCAAATCGCACAGGCCTGTCCCGAGGAGATCGAGATCTCGCCGAACCTCGCCCGCGCCGTAATCCCGCCGGGAGGGACCGTCACGTTGGATTTCCGTTTGACCGCCCGCCAGCGAGGCGAGCACCAGCTCGGGCGAATCTTCGTGAGAGCGCTGCCCGCCCTGGGCCTTCTGTACCGCCAGTTCACCGTCGACCTACCGACGCGGGTCCAGGTCTATCCCAACTTGATGAACGTCCGGCGGACGGAGCTGCTGGCCCGCCGTGGATCGAGCTACGAGCAGGGCCTGGCCCGGCTGCGGAGCATCGGCCAGGGCTTCGAGTTCGAGAGCCTCCGCAAGTACGTCCAGGGCGACGAACTTTCGCGAATCGAGTGGAAAGTGACCGCCCGCCGGGCGGACCTGATCGTGAAGAACTTCGAGCCGGAGCGGCAGCAGAGCATCCTGGTCGCCATCGACGTCGGCCGGGCCACGGCGGGCGAGTTCGGCGGCCTGAGCCGGGTGGACTATCTCGTCAACGCCACGCTCATGCTCGCCTTCATTGCCCTGCGGCAGCGGGACCAGTTCAGCCTGGTCGCCTTCAGCGATCGAATCGAAAGCTATCTGCCCCCGGTCACCGGCCTGAAGGCAATCGAGCGGGTCGCCCGCGCCCTGTACCGCTTGCAGCCGCGGATGGTTGAATCGGATTACGGGGCCGCCTGCCGGTTCCTCGGCCTGAAGAACCGCAAACGCAGTCTCCTGTGCATGATGACCGACGTGATCGACCGGCAGGCCAGCGACGTGTTGATCGGCTACATGGCCCGGTTCGCCCGCTACCATCTGCCGTTGGCCGTGACGTTGTCGAACCCGGAGATCCACGGCGTCGCGCATCAGTCGCTCGCGGCGTGTGAAGACCCGTACGCCAAGGCGGTCGCGTTGGACGTGCTGGCGGCGAGGGAGGAGGCCCTGATCTCCATGCGGCGAAAAGGCGTGTCGGTGCTGGACGTCCCGCCGGACCGTCTGACGCCGGAGCTGATCAACCGCTACACGCAAATCAAGGCGATGCGCCGACTGTGAGCGGAAATCCGAAATTCGAAGCACGAAATCCGAAACAAATCCAAAGGACCGAAATCGAAATGACCGAAACGCTGTCGCCGCGTCCGGCGATCCGTTTTGAGATTTCTTGGCTTTCGGTCATTCGTGCTTGTTTCGGATTTCGAAATTCGGATTTCGAGTTTCTCTTCCAGTCAGCAGCAGATATGCGATCACCACCCCCGCCACCGTGACGCCCAGGACGATCTTGGCCGCCCCGGGGATGTACGACGGCGTGATGAAGCCCTCGATGAAGCCGGCGATCAGGAACATCGGGATCGTGCCCAGGACCAGCAGCACCGCGTCGCGGGCGCCCGCTCTCAGCGAAGCCGGACGAGTCATCGACCCCGGCGCCGCCAGGGACAATCCCAGCCGCAGCCCGGCCGCCGCGGCGACCAGGATCGCGAAGATTTCAAGCACCCCATGCGGCGCGAGGAACGACCACAGGGGATAGCTGAGCCCATGATTGGCGAAGTGGGCTGCGAAGCCGCCGAGCATCATCGCGTTGACCAGTAGAAGATAGCACGTCCCCAGACCCGCCGTGATGCCCATCGCAAAGGCGAAGAAGGCGACCGAGATGTTGTTGGTCATGATGCCCGCGGCCATCGGCGAGTTCGGCATCCGGCGGAATCGCTCGCTGATGTCCTCGCTGGTCACCTCCCGGGCCCCGCTCACATCCAGGCCCTGCGGCACGAACAGGTACGCGTTCGACGGCACGATTCTCGTCGCCACGTACGTGCCCAGCACGCCGACTGCGAAGATCGCCGTCGACAGGGTCATGAACGCCCAGTGCCGGCGAAAGAGCCGCGGATACTCCTGGCGGAAAAATCGCCAGACCGCAGGCAGACTCCGGCCGGACTTCCGCCGATAGAGCAGGCCATGCACGGCGATCGCGATCTGGTTGACGTGCCGTTGCGTGGCGGCGTCCACCTTGTACATCCGGGCCCTCGCCACATCGACCGCGACCGCCGGGTACAGGCGGGTCAGCTCGTGAAGCTCCTCGTCAGTGAGCTTGCGCGCACCTCGGCTGCCGGCCTTGGCAGCAAGGGCTTCGAGCCGGGCCCAGATCGCGCAACGAGTGTCGAGGAACCGGGCGGGAGTCATATGCCCCCTCCCTCAGCCTGGGGCGGCACATCTTGCGTTGTCGGCGGCGCGACGGTTCCGTCCGGCGGAGCGGTCCTGCCCCACACAATTAGATTCTCCAGCCGTCCTTCGAGCACGGCCAGGGAATCACTCGGAAAAGACTCGCCGAGGCGGGTCAGGATCGGACCCATCAACTGCGGCAGGAGACGCTGTCGAGCTTCGATGGTGAGCTGCTCCCGCCGCAGCCAGTAGCTGTGCAGCAATCTATATTCCTCCGGCGTCAGCCTCGTGGCCGTGAGGGCTGCCGACGAGACAGGCAGGTCGTCGAGCACTTTCTGCTTCTTGTCCGCCTTGGCCGCGTAGTCCGGTACTTCCTCGGAAACCACAACAGTCCCGGCCGCCAGATCGCCGAGCCGCTGGGACTTCTTCGTCAGGAACATCACGATGCCCGCGACTCCGTAGAAGCCCATGAAGTCGACCACTCGCAACAGGTTGCGGACGGCGATCGCATCGAACGTGACCGCCCCGCCTTCCAGTCGGACGACCCGAATCTTCAGCGACTTCTTCCCCGGTGTCCGACCGTTCATCCACAGCTCGAAGAAAAAGAAGTAGCCCCAATAGATCAGGAAGGACAGAACGATCAACAGGACAACGGCCAGGGGGCCGATCGTGTGGGCCAAATCCTCGCCGAGGACGATGAGATTCACGCGAAGAATGAAGAACAGAACGATCACCGTCGCGAGTATCAGCGCGATCAGCAGATGATCGACCAGACCGGCGGCGAAGCGAGAGCCGATGCCCGCCAGCCGCCGCTGCAAGTCGACATTCTCCGGCGTTTCGATGATGTCGAATTCGTCCATGGGCGAATCGCTCAGAGTTCCCAGCCCTTGCGGTACTCGCGTCGGAGGAAGGCGTCCGCCTTCGTCGAGTTGACGGTCTTGAGGGCCTTGGCGTCCCACGTGAGCTTCTCGCCCGAGCGGAGGGCGACGTTGCACAGGAGGGCCGCTTCGGTCAGGGCGCCCGAGTAATCGAAATTGCACGTGGTCGAGCCGCCGGTCTTGCAGGCCTGGATCCACTCCTGATGATGGCCGATCGAGTCCGGAATGAACGGAGCCGGACGCTGGAAATTGGCGAACTGCTCCTCGGGGAGCAACTGGTGCTTCGAGTAGTCGGAGATGAGCATGCCCTTGGAGCCGACGAACAGGACCGCGCTGTTCCAGGCGGGGATCTTCCGCTCCTTCATGAAGGCCGGATACGGCCCGCCATTGTACCAGGTCAGCGACACCGGCGGCAGCTCGCCGCGGGCCGGGTATTGTTGTTTCGCGATGGTCCACTTGGCTGTGCTCTCCGGATGCAGCGGCCCTTCGGCCTCGACACTAATCGGGTGCCGCAGCTTGAGAGCCCAGAACGCCAGGTCGCAGAAATGGCAGAAGAAATCGCCAAGCTGGCCGTTGGCGAAATTCCACCAGTACCGCCACTGGAAGGGAGCATAAGCGGGATTGTAGGGCCGATAGGCGGCCGGTCCCAGCCACAGGTCCCAGTCGAGATCCGCCGGCACATCCGGCGTGTCCGTCGGAGCCTGGGGTTGCGAGCGATCCGTCGGCACGGCGGGCCCCTTGAGATCGGCGCCCATCCACACGTGGACCTCGCCGATCGAGCCGATGGCTCCGGTCTGGACGAGCTCCACGACGCGACGATAGTTGGCCTCGGCGTGGATCTGCGTGCCCATCTGCGTGACGAGCTTCTTCTCGCCGGCGATTGTCGCCAGCACGCGGGCCTCGTACACGCTGTGTGTCAGCGGCTTTTCGCAGTAGCAGTGCTTGCCCAGTCTCATCGCCATGGCGGCGGCAGGAGCGTGGGTGTGGTCGGGCGTCCCGATCACCACGGCGTCGATCTGCGAGTGGATCTCGTCGAGCATCTTGCGGAAATCGCGGTACTTCTTGGCCGAAGGGAACTTCACGAACGTCTTGGCCGCGTGGCTCTCGTGCACGTCGCACAAGGCCACGAGGTTCTCGCTCGCGACGCCTGCGACGTCGTCCCCGCCGCGTCCGGCGATTCCGATAGCCGCCATGTTGAGCTTGCTGTTGGCCTGCGTCCCGCGCACCAGCCGGCTGTTCGACAGAATGACCAATCCCGATCCGGCCAACGCCGCACCACGCAGGAATCCTCGACGCGTCATGTCCCGATGCATCCGCCACGCTCCTTTCTATAAACAAAGTGACTCGGATAGAGCGTCCCCACGGTACCACAGGTCCCCGGCAAGGTCAACCCTATGCGGGCTTCGCCCGCGAAACCGGTCGGTGCAGACTCTACAAACAGCTCGCCCACGATTCCTCGCGTGCCAGGGTTCCTTCATAAATACCTGGAAACGAACAAGGGCCCCGGTTTCGAGGCCGGGGCCCTTGTTGTCGTATGTGCGTGATGTGCGGCCTGTCTCGGGATCAGCGATCGCCGGCCAGGTACCGCAGCTCGGCTTCGGACAATACGCGGTTGAAGATGCGGAATTCGTCCAGAGAGCCGAGGAAGTACGCATCGGAGGTGTACTGCGACCGGCCGAGCCAGTTCTGGGTCGTCTCGCCCATGTCCTTCGGCAGAACGGTCGTGGCGGCCGAGACGAGCATCTCGCCGTCGAGGTACACCTTGGCGGTCATGGTTTTGCTGTCGATCGTCACGGCCATGTGATGCCAGCCCACGCTCACGGTCTTGTCGCTTCTGGCCACCTGCTCGGCCACCGTCGCCGTGCGGATCGCGAACCGCACGCCGCCGCTGGTGTTCTCGCGAGGGGACAGGAACATGTACGGCATAGTGCCGGAGCCCGAGCCGAAGTCGAAGACGCGCTGCCAGGCGCCCGAGCCGCCGCCGAAGTTGACGAAGCTCGAGATGGTCGTGTCCGTCAGCGTCGCGACCAGCGGCCCGATGGGCAGATCGACGTAGCCGTTGCTGCCGTTGAAGGCCAGGGCCTGGCCGACAACGCCGGTGTCATAGCTGGTCGTGCCGTTGGCCGTGCCGTTGTAGTTCTTGCCGGAGCTGTCCTTGACGTCCCCGTCCATCTTGTAGTAGGCGACCAGGCCGGTCGTGCCGGGGTCCGCGGGGGTCGCAACCGCAGGCGCGGTGGCGTACAGGCGGATGTCATCGACGAACAGCGTGCCCGTGCCGGTGCCGCTGACGCCGATCACGAGGCTCTTGACGCTCTTGGCGTTGACGCCCGTGCCGGCCAGCGGGATCACCCACTGCTTCCACAGGTTCATCGCCGTGGCGGCGGCGCCGTTGTTGTACGAAATCTTCGTGCCGTTGACCTTGACGTACAGGGCGTCCGGCGCGTTGCTCTGCTGGCCGCGGAAACTCACGACGAGAGCCGTGACGCCGTGACGGGTCCAGTCCTGCGGCGGATCGAACGTCCGCTCGGCCTCGGAGTACTGCGGCGACTTGCTGTTGTCGTAGCTCAGGGGCATGGACTGCCTGCCGCCGTGAACGATCGTCTTCTCGGCGAACGGCGCATTCATGTAGCCGACGGTCGAGCCGTTGGTGTTGGTGGTCAGGCCGTCGATCCAGGACTCGTAGATGCGGGAACCCTCGTCGTCGGTGTAGGCTTCGAAATCGTCGACCGCGATGGAGTCCTCGACCGTGAAGTCCCAGACATCGCCCGGGAAGTTGCCGGCGGGGCCGGACTCATCGACCTTCCAGTAGTACTTCGCCCCGAGGTCCAGCGTCGGGACGTAGCTGTGCTCGGCCGTGGTCTGGCCCGAGACGAGGCCGCCGGCCACTGCGGCGCTGTCGGTCCCGATGTACACGGTGTGCGAGGTCGCCTCGCGTCCCGGCCGCCAATTCAGCGAGGCGTCCACGCTGACGCCCGTCGCCGCGGCGGCAGGCTCAGGATTGAACGCCTGCATCGGAGCGTAGTAGAACTTGACTTCGCTCAGGCTGACTTGCGGGGCCATCCCGCCCCAGTTGCTCTCGATGGTCAGCTTGACATACTGGGCCATGACGTCGCCGAAGCTGACGGTCGTGTCGGCCGCGTAGTTCGGCTGGCCGGCCGCCCGGGTGAACTCGGGCACATTGTCCAGGGCCGTCCAGGTCTGGCCGTCCGCGGAGTATTCGATCTTGACGGTCTTGGCGCCGAAACCCAGCATGCTCTCAACCACCTGGTTGGCGTTCCAAACCAGCATCTCGTGCAGCCGGTAGGTCTTGTCGAACTTGAACTGGATCCAGGCCGGCTTGACCGTGTTGCTCGTCCACATGTGCGTGCCTTCGGTGTCGTGCAAACCCTGCGCGTCGAGGCCCGAGCCGTTGACCGTGTTCTGAGGCGTCATCGAGCCTTGGTAGCCGGAGGCGGTCGCGGTCACGTTGGCGATCGGATAGCCGTAGGACTCGACGGTGAAGCTCCAGGGCTGGCCCTTGAAGATCGTGTTGTCGGGAGCCCCGTTGACCTCGTCGACTCTCCAGTAGTAGGTCTTGCCGAATTCGAGCGAGGCGTCCGGCTGATACGACGTTTCGGCCTGGCCCTGGCTGGCCAGAACGCCCATCGGACTGTCCCGGCTGGCGTCATTCACGTCCGTGAACGACGTTCCCAGATACACATCATGGGCGACAGCGGTCTGATTCGCGGTCCACGCCAGCGCCGTATCGAACGACACATCGGCGGCCTTGTCGGCCGGGATCGGATCGTTCGCGAGAGACGCGGCGCCGGCCATCGCGGCGCGAACCTCTTTGTCGGTGAGGGCGACGTCGAAGAGCCGGACCTCGTCGATGAGGCCTGTGTAGTAGCGGCTGTCCAGCGTGTTGGAGCCGATCACGAAATCGGGATTCGCGTTGAGCGGGTTCGTGTTGCTGTGGGCGATGCTGTTGTCGAGCGTGCCGTTGATGTAGATGGCGATCGTCTTGGCCGTGGTGTCGCGTACGCACGCGATGAACACCCATTCGCCGGTGACGACATCGGCGTTCGAATTCACCGACGTGTCGGGGTTGCCGACGAAGAACGAAAATTTCTTGCCCAAGGTCGCGGCCACGAGGTCGTTGGCCGTGCCGCCGACGTCGGACCAGAACACACCGGTGCCCTGGTACGCCTGGGTGCCGGCAGCGCCGTCTGTGGTCGTGTTGATCCAGCCGGTGAGCGTGAAGTTGTCCTGGACCACGCGTTTCAACTGGACGTACGCATTCGTGCCGTTGAAGCTGAAGCACGCCCCGTGGTGGCCGGCGGGCTCGAGCGTGACGCCGCCGTTGATGGTCCCGTCGTTTCCGTTGCCGGATTGATCGACGACCGTGGCGCCGCTCAACGTGTCGAATGAGTAGTAAACGACAGGCTTGACCGCGGCCATCGCACTGGCGGCCAGCATGCCCAGCGCCAACACGGCGCCCGCAAACACACTTCTTCTAGCCATCGCGTCTTCCTCCTAACAACTCTGAACTCGATCTCGCCGGGGTTTTCTCGCTACACGATTGCGCCAACCCCAGGCATATTGTTGCGGCGGCCTCACAGGCCACTCACGATTCGATCCGCACTCGGTTTTGACTCCTGCACACCTTTCACCGGTTCCGACGCAGCCGCCAACTCGATACAGGGCTCGGCAAACAGACACCAGTCGCTGTCGGTGGCCCTGCCGTTCGGCGACATCGTGTCCTTGTCTCCGCCGTCCGTGGTGATCAGCGTGAGGAACCGATCCTGGTCCTCCAATTCAATATCGACCCGACCGGCCAGGCCCTTTTCACGGACCTTCAACCGGCTGAAACGAACTTGTCCGTCGACGAGCACCCAGAAATCCGCATTGGACGGCCGGTCCGTCCCGGACTCGGATACGCCGAACCCCGAGCAGAACCTCGCGACCCGAGCCCCGGGGGCCGATTGCCGGATGGCTTTGAGGTCGAAAGTGATGCCGAGATTCGCGTGCATAAGGATGCACGGCCGCTCCCGGGACCCATAATCCCAGCCGCTGAGCCTCTGGGGAGCGAGCCCCACGCCGACCGTGTTCGTGACGTCCAGGTAGAACACGTTGTTCGTCGCCGGGCACTCGACGAACTGGTGCCCTTCCGAACTGACAGTCTGCATCGTGCCCCGATTGGGGACGAACACGCCGTCGACATAGCGATTCGACGGGACGAGCGAGTACCGGCCCGGGCCGGGCCGATCCTGCTCGGCCGGCACGCCCTGCTGCCCTGTCATAGGACTGATCCCCGTGTTCGGACTGCCCGTGCCGAGGCCGTTGCCACCGGCCACGATGTCGGCCAGATCGATTCGCCTGCCGGGGATTCCAAAGCCTGGCGCTTCCGGCATCGACCGAACGACCCTGCCGGGCTCGAACACCATCGCAGTTAAACGCCCGTCGGTCTCCACAACGCCTGCCTGACCCTCCGTGAGGATCATCGACGTGACGGACCGCACGGGGTCGGACCCGCTTCGCAGGCCGACTTTGCCTTCATACACGACCGCCTCGGTTTGTCCATGGCTGTTGACCAGCACG
>JBDKUU010001035.1:0-2991 GCA_039679525.1 Phycisphaerales bacterium
CGAACGTGCTCCGCGTGGCGTCGATCAAGGGCGGCATGATTCCCCTGCGGGTGAACGGATTGGCCGCGATCTACGACGGTATGACGACCATCGACGAGATCTCGCGGGAAACGATGGTCGAAGAATAGGCGAGTTGCTCGAATTGCTGTATACGCGAACCGTCAAAGGAAAGTGAGGTAGGAGTATGCCGGTTTTCCAGTATGTGGCGCTGGATTCCCAGGGCGTCGAGATCAAGGACGAGATCGAGGCCCTGAGCGAAAAAGAGGCGATCAGCAAGATCCGCAACATGGGGTACTTCCCCACGAAGGTCCGCTCCAAGGCGACCACGGTCGCCAAGGCCGGGGGCAAAGCCGCCAAGGCCAAGAAGCGGCGGGGCGCGGGCGCCAAGGTCAAGGTCAGGCACGTCACGCAGTTCGCCCGGCAGCTCTCCACGCTTCAGGACGCGGGTCTGCCCGTCCTGCGATCCCTGCGAATTCTCGAAGAGCAGGCGAAGAAGGGCAGCTTCAAGCGCATCATCGGCTACGTCGCCGACGACATCGAAGGCGGCTCGACTCTCTCCGAGGCGTTCGCCAAGTACCCTCGCTGCTTCGACCGCCTGTTCGTGAACATGATCGCGGCCGGCGAGGCGGGCGGCGTGCTCGACCTGATTCTGTCCCGCGTCGCGGACTTCAAGGAAAAGGCCGAGCGGTTGAAGGGCCGCGTCAAGGGCGCCATGATCTACCCGATCGTCGTGCTCTGCGCGGCGTTGGGCATCGTGCTGGGCTTGATGACGTTCGTGATTCCCCAGTTCGCCGCGACGATTTCCGAAATGGCCGGCGGCAAGCTGAACCCCGTCACGGCCGGCGTGATGAGGGTCAGCGGCTGGATCGCCAAGGAGTACGGCTGGGCCTGGATGATCGGCATTCCGATCGGGATGGTCTTCTTCCTGAGGTTTATCCGGCGGTACCGCGTGGCCCGGCTCGTGCTGGACTCGATCCAGTTGAGGCTGCCCATTCTGGGGCAGTTGACCAGCAAGATTTCCATCACCCGCTGGACGCGAACGCTCGGAACGCTGATCAGCGCCGGCGTGCCGATTCTCGACGCCATCAACGTGACGCGGGAAACGGCCGGCAACGAAGTCTACGCGAACATGCTCGTGGCCGTGCACAACTCGATTCGCCAGGGCGACACGTTCGCGGGGCCCTTGCGGCTGTCCAAGACGGTGGACCTGCTCGTCGCCAACATGGTCGCGGTCGGCGAGGAAACGGGCGATCTGGACAAAATGCTCCTGAAGGTGGCCGATCAGTACGACGAGCAGGTCGACGTGCTCGTCGGCAGCCTGATGCACCTGCTCGAGCCCATCATGATCATCGGGCTGGGAGCGATCGTGGGCGTCATTGTTATGGCCGTGTTCCTGCCGATGATCCAGGTGATCAGCAGCCTGGGCGCCAGCAGCGGCGGTTGACCGAAATCCCTGCAACATCGAAGATTCCAGTTGTCGTGCACCAGTAAAGGAGAAAGCCATGAAACAGACCACCAGCCATGCAAGAAGGAAACGAGCGTTCACCATCGTGGAACTACTGACAGTCATGAGCATCATCGTGATCCTCATCAGTCTGCTGGTCCCGGCGCTCAACAAGGCCCGGCGTTACGCCGCGTACGTCAAGCAGAAGGCCATGCTCCACAGCATGGACGCCGCCATCGAGCTGTTCCACAACGAGTACGGCAGCTATCCGCCTTCCGACGGGATGGACAAGAAGGTGACCGGAACGTCCTCGCCGTATTGCGGCGCCATGAAGCTGGCGGAAGCCCTGATGGGACAGGATTTGCTCGGGTTCCATTCGAACTCGGTGTTCCGCGCCGATGGAATGGACGTCACGGGGACCATTCCCCTCTATCCGGCCTCGCCGACCTCGGCGAACCTGAAGTCGAGAATGGGACCGTACCTGGCCGCGGAGAACGCCAATGCGTTCACGATGAAGAGCATCTACGGCACGGCATCTTCGTTCCAGCTCACGAGCTACGTCCTGTGCGACGTCTATGAGCGTCAGATGGCGACCGGCGAGAAGACGGGCATGCCCATTCTGTACTACAAGGCCAATACCGCCAACAACCTTCACGATCCCAACAACTTCCTGCCGACGATCGACAACCCCAACGGCAACATCTACAACTACATGGACAATCAGCAGTTGGTCGGCCTGGGCAAGCCGTGGGAGACCAGCACGGGAACTCATGCCCTGGCCCGATGGGAGCAGTTCTACAGAGTCACTCAGAACCACATGATCTCGACGGCCCGGCAGCCGTATCGGTCCGACACGTACATCCTCCTGTCGGCCGGGTATGACGGCGAATACGGCACCGTCGACGACATCTTCAATTTCGAATGGAGATATCGGTAATAGGCGGTGGATGGTCTGTTGCACAAGGTCTGCGCCGGTATGTGGCGTGATCTGACCTGGCCGCCGGCGAAGACTCGACAACCTGGCGCGGCTCGAACGGAGTGAGCCCAAGACTGCAAGGAGGCGGAGATGTCGGAGTCGAGGTTAGCAGCAATCGTAGCGCTCCTGCTCGCAGCACAGCGGTGTTTGATCGCGGCGGATGGCTTCGTGAACGGCAGTTTCGAGGCCGATGGATACAGCGGGGACCTGCGTGTCAAGGCCCCCAGCGGCTGGGACGTGAATGTGCCGGGCTTCAAGTTTTCCGGCCGTATCGTGACGGGCTGGTCCACCGACGGGGCTTACGGCCTGTCGCTTGCGGCCAACTGGTTTGTGACGTTTTCGGGTGGCGAAATGGCAAGAGTTTCGCAAATGGCGGTTCTGGACGACGTCGAGCGGATCGAGTTCGATCTGATGCTCAGGACGCTCAACCGCACGCCCTGGGACCCGAACGTTTGCACGGCGATGGTCCTGATCGACGACGACGTGGCGTGGGAATCGCGCTTCGCCCCCGGCGACATCCGGGGCGAGTACCGGGATCAGGCCTGCGCGATCGACGACAAGTTCCGGGATG
>JBDKUU010001036.1:0-7334 GCA_039679525.1 Phycisphaerales bacterium
CCTTCTTGTGCTTGCGGTCGGCGGCGAAATTGTGCAGTTCGTGCGGGTCCTGCTGCAGGTCGTAGAACTCCTCAGGGGGCTTGGTCGGGGCCATGAACTTCGCCTGGTCCGGCGTGAGCTTGCCTTCTTTGTGCAGAACCTGCATCACTGTCAGGGCCGGATACTGGAGCTTCTTATACGCGTTGAATTGCGTGTAGGGCCGGTCCGGACAGTAATTGCGGATGTACTTGTACCGCTTCGAGCGGGCGCAGCGGATGTGGTCGACCGTCCCGTCGCAGCGATCGCGGGCGGCGAAGACGTACTCGCGAGTCTTCTTTTCTTTGCCGAGGAAGTTGTGGCCTTGCAGGTGCTCGGGCGGTTTGACGCCGATCGCGGAAAGGCACGTCGGCGCCAGGTCCACCATGCTGACCAGATCGTCCACAACAGTCCCGGGCTCGATCCGGCCGGGCCAGCGGACGATCATCGGTACGTGAATCCCGCCCTCGTAGAGCCACTGCTTGCCGCGGACGTGCGGCCGGCCGTTGTCGCCGAAGTAGACGACGATCGTGTTCTCGGCTTCCCCCTCCTTCTGGAGCCACTGCAGGGCGACGCCGATCTCTCCGTCGAGGACCTGCATCGCCTCCAGATAGTCGGCCCAGTCTCGGCGGGTGACCGGATGATCCGGGTAATAGGGCGGCAGCTCGACCTTCGCGGGATCGATGGGATTGTTCTTATCCCGCTTGAAGTCCCTGTGCGTCATGGCGAAGTTGATCTGGGCGAAGAACGGCTGGCCGGGCTTTCGCTGGGACCAGTCCGTGCCGTCGAAGGGCGGCACGCTCGGCGTAAAATTCCAATCGGTCTTGCCCGCCTGCTTGTAGCTCAGGCCCGCGCAGTTGCTCGTAAAGTAGCCGGCCCGCCGAAAGTGCTCCGTGATGACGCCGGCAGGGGGCGGAAGTTTGTAGCCGTCGTCGCGGTGGCTGCGGTGATTCTGGGCGCCGATGCTGGTCTGATACATTCCCGTCATGAAGCACGAGCGGGACGCCGAACAGACCGGGGCCGTGACGAAAGCGTTCGTGAATCGGGCCCCCTCGCCGGCCAGCTTGTCGAGGTTGGGCGTCCTGACCAGCGGGTTGCCGTAGCAGCCGATGTCCGGCGAGGTATCTTCGGAGATCAGCCACAGAATGTTGGGCGGTCTCGACACAGGCCCTTGCGCCGGGGACTTCTTGGGCCGATTTTGATAGTGCGGCATGGCCTTGGTGTGCGTGGTGGTCTTCTGCGTCGTGCAGCCGGCCAGCAGCGCCGCTGTGCCGCAACCGGCCGTCCTGAGAAAATCGCGGCGTCTCATCCGTGAAAAACCCCTTGCATTGATGATCTACTATTGATGATTGATTATTGAACTGACAGGGAGCCGATCAGATCCGTGAGGTTGCTTATGTTATGCCGGATGCAATACTCGCGGATTCCGTCGATGACGCGGATCGCGGTGTCCGGCTGGATGAAGCTCGCCGTGCCGATTGCGACCGCCGACGCGCCGGCGATGAGGAACTCGATGGCGTCGGCCGCCGTGCGGATGCCGCCGAGCCCGAGAATCGGAACGCCCGCGGATTTCGTCACCTCGTTGTACACCTTGCTCACGAGATAGACGGCGATCGGCTTGATCGCCGGGCCGGAGAGGCCCCCGGTTCGGTTGGCCAGGACGGGTCTTCGCGTCTCGATGTCGATGACCATCGCGGTGAAGGTGTTGATCAGACTCAGGGCGTCGGCGCCCGCCTCGACCGCGGCTCGGGCGGTCGTGCTGATGTCCGTCACGTTGGGCGAGAGCTTCACGATCAGCAGCTTCCTGCCCGCGGCCTTGCGGACCGCGGCGGTGATTTCCGTGACCTGGCACGGATCCCGGCCGAAGCTGATGCCGCCCTTGGCCACGTTCGGGCAACTGATGTTGAGCTCGAAACCGGCGATCGCCTTCTCCTGGGCTAGCCGCTCGACGACCGCGACGTACTCGTCGATCATCTCGCCTGCGACGTTGACGAACACCGGCACGGTCATTTCCTCGATGATCGGCAGCTTCTCGGCCAGGAAGCGGTCGAGTCCGACGTTCGCCAGGCCGATGGCGTTGAGCATGCCGGAGTCGGTCTCGACGATTCGCGGCGTACGGTTGCCCTTGCGGGGCTTGAGCGTGATGCTCTTGGTGATGAAGCCCCCGAGGGCGTTGACGTCCATGAAGTCGGCCAGCTCGTCGCCGTACCCGCACGTGCCGGAGGCCGTGAAAACGGGATTAGCCAGCCGAAGCTCCGCAAAATTCACCGAGATGTCCACAGGCGTTCTTGTCATTGTTCTCATGGGAAGTATCGATAGATGTCACGACGGTGCAGGCATCTGACGAACACGATAGTCAGGAACGTTCTCCGGAACCGAGCCTTCAACCTTCTCGCTCCAGAGCCTTGAGCATTTCTTCCTTATCCACAATTGTGCCGGCCTGCCCCTCCTGGATCGCATTGACCAAGCCGATTTCCTCGACGACCTCTGCCATCGCGTCATACAGGACCTGATTCTTCTCCTCCAACAGCTCGACCAAGGCTTGCTTGAGCAATGCCTTCAGCTCATTGTTGTCGATGGTTATCGACGTCATGTGTGACTCCTGTCTTTCGGCCTGTCGAATTCTCGGCCCAGTATATCATCTTGCCCCCCCTGGGAGGAACAGGGGGGAAATCCGCAGGCGTACGTGCACCGCCCGAGGGACCTATCGACCCTCGCCGAAGACGACTGTTCTTGCGTCGAAGACCGGGCCGTCTTGGCAGCAGAGCTTGTAGACGGTTTCCGAAGAGCCCTCGACGCGGCACTCTATGGCGCAGCTCTGACAGAGCCCGACGCCGCAGGCCATTCGCCGCTCCATGCTCACCTGACAGTCGATGTTTCGCTCGGCCGCGATGCGGGCGACGGCCGCCAGCATCGGCTCGGGTCCGCAGGCGTAGACGATCGTCTCCTGCGGCGACCAGTTCTTCTGCTCGTCGAGCCATTGAGTCAGGCGATTCGTGACGAAGCCCCAGTACCCGGCGGAGCCGTCGTCGGTGGCCACGGCCGAGGAGATGCCGTACTTGGCGAAGGCCGGGATGAAGACTCCGACCTCGGCCGAAATCTCGCCCAACTCGCCCTCGAACGGCAGACCATCGACGCTCTTGGCTCCCACGAAGGCGATGGCTTTCATCTCAGGATGTTCGGCCCGCAGACGCTTGGCCAGGCAGCGGATCGGCGGCGCGCCCATGCCGCCCACGACCAGTAGAGCTAGCTGCTTGTTGTCGGGTATCGAGAACCCGTTGCCCAAGGGCCCGATGATGCTGGCGGAATCGCCGGCGGCAAGATTGGTCAATCGCACGGACGCCGGCCCGAGTACGCAATAGAGAAGCTCGGCAGTGGTCTTGTCCGTCTCAACCGTCACATCCGCGAAGCTGAACGGCCGGCGCAAAAGGACATTTCGCTTGCATGCGTCCCGCAGATGCGGGGGAATCCGCTCCTCCGGCGGCAGGCCTATTCGGGAGACGTCGATCTGGAGGAACTGGCCGGCCCGAAACCCCGCAAACGCCTTGGCTCCGTTGCCGGTAAACTCCAGGTCCATCCGCCAAAAGCACTCGCCGATCTGGCGGTTGCCCAGCACCGTCGCGGTGAAGACGCCCTTGTGCATCGATGACTGATGATTGATGATTGACGATTCCACGGGAAAACCCAAACGCCTCTTCAATAATCAATTATCCATTATCCATAATCAATCAGAGGACGTTCTCATAGACTCGAACGCCGTCAACCACCTTACAGACGTGGGCGGCGTATTTGTTCGCGAAGGCGGGGCGGCTTCGCGGATAGGCGGTATCCACCGCCTGCTTGACCGCGTCGACGGCTTCGGCCCGAACCAGGGCGCCGGACGCGCCTTTGTCGCCGCCGCCGAGCATGCGTTCGCCGAGGACGCCGGGGACCGTGCGGACGATGTCGCACATGGTTTCGAGCTCCGGCCCGGAGATCTTGTAGTCGTCGCGAAGGCCCAGGCCGTCCTGGCGGAAGATTTGGCCGACGGTCTGTACGTCGCCGGACCGCCAGGCGTCCATCATCTTGTAGAACCGCTGCTGGGCATGGTAGATGTAGTTGAGCCTGTCGCACAGGTCGGCGTGGCTGCCGCCGAACTGTGCCATGATCTTCTTGTACATCGCCTCGTCCTTGACGTCGGCCAGGCAGGTGATCTTGTAGCCGGCCTTCTGGAGGATGCCGACCAGCTCTTCGCACTGCCTACGCCGTACGGCGTACGTCGCTTTCTCCAGGCCCGGCCGGTCCGTGCCGGTGTCGAGGACGACGATGCGGAAGTCGATGGCCCCTTTGCCCATGGGCACGTACTCGATCGAGCGGTCTTTCGGATTGTAGTAGGTGCCCATGCCTTCCTTGGCGAAGAGGATCATGGTCTGGTCGAGCTTGCCGCAGGGCGAGCCGATGTAGTCGTTCTCGACCGCCTGGGCCAAGTCAACGATCTGCACCTGCTTTTCGACCTGGATCCCATTGGCGTCGAAGAGCGACAGGATCAGGTTGATGCACAGGGAGGCCGAGCGGCTCATGCCGCCGCCGGGGATGTTGCCGAACAGCACCGCGTCGATGCCCTGCTTGAGCTTGAATCCCTCGCGCTTGAGGATGTAGTCGACGCCGTAGGGGAATCGGCCCCAGGTGTCGGCGATGGCCGCGGACTTGGGGGCCGGGACGTTGCCAATCGTGTACTCGATGACGCCGTCCTTGGGGAAGCTGCCGCTGAAGAGCCGCACCTTGTTGGTGCCGTTGGGCCTGTAAGCCATCCAGATGAAGCGGTCGGTCCCGACGCCGAACAGCTCGGTGCCGTTGTAGTCGCCGTGCTCGACGCCGAGGCAGAATCGCGACGAAGTCCGCCGCATCTTGCCGCCGGCAATGTTGATCTTGTTCTCGCCGGCCAATTGTTGAAGTTTCTCCAACGCCGTCCGATCTTCCTTTGCTAGCTCCATTGCAGCCTCTGTGAAATAGGGTTGTCGATCGTGCCTTTTGACGGCGGTGACTATAGCCGAACCGCGGCTGGCAATCAAGCGTGAATCCCCGGTGATGTCGAGGGGGCGGCCTTGGCTCTCTCCGCGAGAGACATGGGGACATGCAGCCGGGGGCGTTTGGCGGAGCGTCGGAACGCCGCTGTCATTCGTCTCTCGGTTCAATCGAGAGATTTCCTTATCAAAGGGGAGGGCCATTTGAGAGTAGAATGGCGAGTCGCATAGGGGTAGACACCGTCGATAGCGTAAGGGGGGCCCGGTGACCGAGATCAATACAATCCTGGTGATTGTCGCGGCGTCCATCCTGATGCTCGGTTTCCTCTCGAACTGGATCAAGGACAAGCTGCCGGTGTCGGAGGCGCTGATCTGCGTCGCAATCGGAGTCCTTGTGGGTCGGGCCGGATGGGTGGACCCCGCCACCTTGGGGGATCCCAAACGCGTTCTCGAAGTGATCGCCCGTCTGACCGTGGCCATCGCCGTGACGGGAGCGGCCCTGCAGTTGCCGGATGGGTACTTTCGCCGATGGCGACAGTCTCTATTGGTCGTGCTGGGTCCCGGCATGATCCTGATGTGGTTTGCCGGCGCCTTGATCGTGTACTCCGTGCTCGGTCTCCCTTTCTGGACGGCCATGTTGATCGGGGCCTGTGTTACTCCGACGGACCCCGTTTTGGCGGGGTCAATCGTCAGGGGCCAGGGGGCGAGAAAGAACCTGCCCGACGATCTTAAGAATCTGATCTCGGCCGAGTCGGCCGCCAACGACGGACTCGCATATCCGTTCATATTTCTCGCGGTGCTGGGGATTCAGCACGGCTTGGCGGAGGCAGCGAGAATCTGGATTTTTGGGATCGTGCTCTGGGGCGTGGTTTGTGCATCCCTCATGGGTGCGGCGATCGGGGCCGCGGCGGGATGCGTTTTCACCGTCTTTCAGAGACGGGGATACTTCGGGGGCGTACCTCTGTTAACCATCACGGTAGCCTTGTCCATCTTGTCTGTAGCGGTGGTGAGGCTGGTCGGCTCCGACGGGATCCTGGCGGGGTTCACTGCGGGGCTGGCCTTTCGGAGAGTGGCCAACGTCAGCGAGCGACAGGAGGATTTTCACGAATCCATCAAGAGCTTCTTCGGCACCCCTGCCTTCATCCTGCTGGGCATGCTGCTGCCGTTTGGCGACTGGTGCCGGCAGGCGGGCGTCCTCTCCCTGACTTGCGTGGCAATCCTGCTGCTCCGCCGCCCGCCGGAGATTCTCCTGCAGAAGCGGTGGATCGCTCCATGGCGGCCCCTGAGGAACGCACTGTTCGCCGGCTGGTTCGGGCCGATCGGCACAGCCTGGCTTTACTATGCGATGCTGACCTCTCGCCAGATCGGGGACGACAGGGTTTGGACTGTCGTCAGCGCGGTCGTACTCTCCTCCATCCTGGCGCATGGCGTCACGGCTACGCCGCTGACAAATCTCTACGGCCGGACAACTACCTTGCCAAAGACCGGGAGTTCTGGTACAGACTCAAACCGATGACCCTGGTGATGGGCCTGTGATGGATTCCGGTACGGAGGTCGTCTTCCATGCGAATCTCGACGCGATTGGTTCGGTGGCGTTGTCCGTTCAAGTCCGTTTTTCTCGTTCTACTGTTCCTCATTGCAGGGTCGGCCAACGGCGGGACACAGGCTTTCGACGTTCGTCAGTACGGGGCGGCGGGGGATGGCAAGACTCTCGACACAGTTGCGATCAACAAGGCGGTGGAGGCTTGTGCCCAGGCTGGGGGCGGGCAGGTGCGGTTCGGGCCGGGGCGGTATCTTTCGGCCACCGTGCACCTCAAGAGTCATGTTCTGCTGATGCTGGAGCCGGGGGCTGTGCTGGTTGGCTCGCCGGACCCGAATTCTTATCAGTATCCGACGCTGCCGGACTTCATGCCGGAGGCCAAGTGGGGCAAGTGGCATCGGGCTTTGATTCTTGGCGATGGCGTGGAGGATATCGGCATCGCCGGCGGGGGCGTCATTGATGGGAACAAGGTCTTCGATCCCAAGGGCGAGGAGCGGATGCGCGGGCCGCATACGTTCGTATTCGTCAACTGCTGCAACGTGGCTGTCCGCGACGTGTCGTTCGTCGACTCGGCCAATTACGCGATCTTCTTTCAGATCAGCGAACACGTGGACATCCGCAACGTCAAGTTCGTGGGAGGCTGGGACGGCGTGCATTTCCGCGGGGCACCCGAGAGGACATGCAAGGACGTCAGCATTATCGGTTGCCGGTTCTACACGGGCGACGATTCGATTGCCGGCCGTTATTGGGAGAACGTCGTCATCTCCGATTGCATC
>JBDKUU010001037.1:0-3327 GCA_039679525.1 Phycisphaerales bacterium
GTCTTGAAGAACTTCACGATCTCGTCGACCAGATGGCCGTAGCCTTCGTACCCGCCGCTGCGGACGATTCCCTTCGTCCCGTAGACCATCGCGCCGTAATCTTCCTTGCCGGCCTTCAAGCCGCGGAACGTGCCGATCCGCCCGTCCTTCCAGACGCCGACGACGATCTCGCACTTGTCCGTCTGGGCCCGCTGAACCGTCTGGCAGCCCGGGCCCATGATCGTGAAAAGGATCTCGACGCCGTGCACGCCGTACCAGTAGAGGTCCGGATGATGCTCTTCCAGGCTGCACGGACTGAACGCCTCGCAGCCCAGCACGTCGCCTACGGCTTCATTGTTCTTCATCCCCGCGATGCTCGGCCCGAACCGCAGCGACGAGCTCGACCAGCACGGCACGTTGTTCTCCTTGGCCAGCCGGAAGATCTCGATGGCGTCCGGCAGACTGCCCGCGACCGGCTTGTCGATGAAGACGGGCTTCTTCGCGGCGAACACCGGCCGGACCTGCTCCAGGTGCGGGCGGCCGTCCACGCTCTCCAGAAGGACGCCGTCCACCTTCTTGCACAGCTCTTCGATGCTGTTGACAATCTCGACGCCGTACTTGTCCCGCAGTTCCTTCGTGTAGCCCTCGACCCGCTTGGCCGAGGACTCGACGTCCGGCGATCCGCCGGGGAAGCCCGCCACCACTTTGCAGCCGTAGTTCTTGGCGGGGTCATTGATCAGGCCGGTGAACGCCGGGACGTGCGACGTGTCCAACCCGATGATGCCGATGCGAAAGACCGGGCTCTCTCCCGCCCAAAGCGGCGAACCCATCAGACAGACCACTGCGGCGATCAACAGACTCGTGCGGAACATCGTGTCACCTCCATTCGATTCCATATGACAGGTCCGACATCCTCAATAGACGCGGCCCGAGAACCACGTTAGTATACCCGAAGTCGGACTTGTGTCGACAGGTAAGCGGTGCGTGATACGCACCCTACAAGGACACATGGCAGCTCGTAGGGTGCGTATCACGCACCATCTTCGCCCGGGGAGAAAGTGGAGCTTCATATGATGTCCGTCGCGATTCGTCGTTGCTGTATCCTCGTCAATCTGCTTGTGGCCGGCGCAGCTCTCTGTGAGCAGCCGCCCGGCGTCGTCATCAACCACATCGCGCCCCAATCGCAGGTGTACGTCGGCTCGCCGGGGATCGCCGTGCTGCCCAACGGCGACTACCTGGCCAAACACGACGAGTTCGGCCCCAAGTCCACCGAACAGGGCGACGCGATCACGCAGGTCTTTCGTTCGACCGACCGCGGGGCAACCTGGAAGCACGCGGCCACAGTGCACGGCATGTACTGGGCCAGCGTCTTCGTGCATCGGGGCGACGCGTACTTGATGGGGACCAGCAGGAATCACGGAGCGACGGTGATCCGGCGTTCTCGCGACGGCGGCGCCACGTGGACCGAGGCGAGGGACGAGCACACGGGGCTCCTCTTGAACGATGCGAAGTACCACTGCGCCCCGGTCCCGGTCGTGGTCCACAACGGCCGGGTCTGGCGAGCCATGGAGGACGTCATGGGTCCCGGGGGCTGGGGCTCGCACTTTCGGTCCTTCATGATGTCCGCGCCGGTCGACTGCGACCTGCTCGACGCGAACAACTGGGTGTCGAGCAATCGTATCGGCCGCGATCCTCAATGGCTCGGCGGCCAATTCCGCGGCTGGCTGGAAGGCAACGCGGTCGCGACGCCCGAGGGTCGGATCGTCAACGTCCTCCGCGTGGACTATCGTCCCGAGGGCGAAAAGGCCGCGATGATCGAGATCGGCGACGACGGCAAGACGGCGACGTTCGACCCCAACGCAGGCTTCATCGACTTGCCCGGCGGGGCCAAGAAGTTCACGATCCGCTTCGACCCGGCGTCGCGGATGTACTGGACGCTCTCCAATCCCGTCCTGCCCCAGCACAAAGACCCCGATCCAGCCCGTGTCCGCAACGCCCTGGCCCTGATGCGGTCGCCCGATCTGCGGCATTGGGAGATCCGCTGCGTCGTGCTCTACCATCCCGACGTGGACAGGCACGCGTTTCAATATGTGGACTGGCTGTTCGAAGGCCGGGATATCATCGCCGTCTCGCGAACCGCATTCGGCCAAGGCGAAGACGCGGCCCCCCGCCAACACGACGCCAATTATCTCACGTTCCACCGCTTTGCGAACTTCCGGGAGCTAACCATGGACGATTCCGCGCCGGGGGCTATCATGGCGACGAAGTGATCGGAATTCACCCATGTTTAGGAGGACAGTATGGCGACAGTCACAAGGACCCACATCATCGTCATCGCCCTGTTGGCCGCGTTGGCCCTTTCCGCTCCGCTGGTCGCGGCGGAAGGCAAGACGGCGCAGCTCACCATCAAGGCCGATCAGGGCAAGGAGACCATCAACCGCAACATCTACGGGCAGTTCGCCGAGCATCTGGGCCACGGCATCTACGGCGGCCTCTGGGTCGGCGAGAACAGCGACATCCCGAACACCCGGGGCATCCGCAACGACGTCGTGCAAGCCCTGCGGCAGATCAAGGTCCCGAACGTCCGCTGGCCCGGCGGGTGCTTCGCCGACGAGTACCACTGGAAGGACGGCATCGGCCCCCGCGAGCAGCGTCCGACCATGATCAACACGCACTGGGGCGGCGTCACCGAGGACAACTCGTTCGGCACGCACGAATTCTTCGATCTGTGCGAGCAGTTGGGCTGCGAGCCCTACGTCTGCGGCAACGTCGGCAGCGGAACCGTCGAAGAGATGCAGGACTGGGTCGAGTACATGACGTCCGACAACAAGAGCCCGATGACGGACCTCCGCCGCAAGAACGGCCGGGAGAAGCCCTGGAAGCTGAGGTACTTCGGAGTCGGCAACGAGAACTGGGGGTGCGGCGGCAGCATGCGGCCGGAGTACTACGCCGACCAGTACCGGCGGTATCAGACCTTCGTGAAGAACTACGGCGACAACCGCATCTTCAAGATCGCCTGCGGCCCCAGCGGCCCCGACTACAATTGGATCGAGGTCCTGATGCGGGAGGTCGGCAACGGCAGGCGTCCCATGATGCAGGGCATCGCCCCGCACTACTATTGCGGCACCGGCCGGGCCAGCCGCTCGGCCACGGAGTTCACCGAGATCGACTGGTTCTGGAATCTCCGCGGAGCCCTGCGGATCGAGGAGATCCTCAACGGCCACGAGAAGATCATGGACAAGTACGATCCGGAGAAGCGCGTCGCGATCATGTTCGATGAATGGGGCGCGTGGCACGCGGTCGAGCCGGGGACGAACCCGGGATTCCTCTATCAGCAGAACTCGCTCC
>JBDKUU010001038.1:0-14919 GCA_039679525.1 Phycisphaerales bacterium
ATGTGTTCAAGCTCGGGAACTGGGCCGATGCCCTCGAATCGAGCCATCGCTTTCAGTGCGCTCGACAGACGGAAGTCCTCACGCCGAAGCGTCTCGGGCGTCCGCAAAGCCTCGATCAACAAGGGGATGTCTTCGGGTGTGGCGTGGTTCTCGAGTATGCCGCCCGCGGCAATGTGGAAACGCCATTCCTTGGATCGAAACCATTGCCTTGCGGTCTCCAGAGTCAAAGAGCCGGGCATTTGTTCGACTGCAAGAAAGGCACGCCTCCAGACGCTCCGGTCAGCCTCTTCACTGCGTTCGATGTACGACTTCACCGCTTCGAAGGCCTTGGGCGTGCCCAGCTCGCCCAGTCCGCAGAACGCGAGCATCACACGATACTTGTTGTCCGATGAGAGGCTCCGCAACAGACGGTCTTCATCCGCCGCAGAGGCTCTCTCGATGAGGGCTCGCCTGCTCGGATAGAAACGCGCTTTGTCCACGGTGGAGAGTAGTTCCTCCACGGGGAGCCCTTCCACATCGGCGTCAGTCACTTCGTGCGCGGTTGGCGGGTCGTCATAAGGCAATCCAACCCGCGCGAACAGGCCCGCAAGCGCGGGGTTCTTGAGGCACAGGCTCTTCCAGGGTTCGCACAGAGGCAGGAAGAACCGCCGTGTTCTGCGATCCTCATCGTCGTGCCGGCAATACCATTTCCAGCTCCATTCCACGTCGCTGCGAAATTCTTCATAGAGCTGCGGATCGTCACTGACGCGACGGTAGAGAATCTCATCCAGTCCTTCTATGGCCCCCTGTACGGGCAATTTGGCGAGGACGTGTGCGGTCCACATCACTTCGTGCCCGTAGACGAGATACTCTCGCAGGATCTCCATGGCTCTATGGCTGCCCCATTCCGCCAGACTCTCCAGGGTCGATAAGATCAGGCCGATTGTCGAGCCGTCATTCCTTTTCAGGTACGAATGGAGCGGCTCCAGATCCATGCCGGTGCGGAGGACCAAAGAGGCATAGTACTCCGCCCGATCCTCGCACTGCGTGTCGAGACGCGGATCGTTCGTGATGCATTCGAGCAGCAGGGGCCAGACCTCTTGCGCCGGTTGCTCCAGGGCCATGAGGAAGCCCTTGCCCCGGCCTCGCTGTAGCATGCCCAGGAGGCTCTCCGAATCCGCCAGAACCCCCCTCCGCTCGTCGTCTCGCTCAGTCATCCAACCGTCCTACGAAAAGATCTCGCGATCGACCTGGCCGAGGAAAAAGCGGCCGTCGTTCCGCATGAAGTTCAGGATCCCGTCGAGCTGCTGCTCGACGAACGCACGCTCGTTCGAGACCACCGCCATGCCCAGCACCGCCGCGATCTTGTTGTCCTGCTGCTCGACCTCCGACACCGAGACGTTGAACCGGCTCTGCAATCGCCCGATCACGCTCTTGACGACGTGCCGCTTGTCCTTCAAGGAGCCGATGGCCTGCAAGTGCAACGTGACCGTCATGACGCCGACCAGCATCGATTTCCTCCTGGTTTCACTGTTTTCCCCGAGCATACCCGGCCCGCCGGGCCCGGTCAATCCTCGGCAGACAGAAGGCCGGAGGCGGTAGGCGGTAGGCCGTAGGCTGTAGGCTGTAGGCGGAAGACCAAGATTCCCGGGACGGGCTCCCTACAGCCTACGGCCTACCGCCTCCCGTCTCTTGCCCCCGCGACCCCGCCGGGGTACAATGTCGCCTTGGTTTTGGTTTGGAAGGGCAGTCATGTGCAACAAATTCGTCAGGGCGATCTTTCCGGGATCGTTCGATCCGATCACCAACGGCCACCTGGACGTGGTCAAGCGGGCCATCAACCTGTTCGACGAGCTGATCATCGCGGTCGGCCGCAGCCCGATCAAGAACCAGCTCTTCACGCCGGCCGAGCGGGTCGAGATGATCGTCGAGCTCGTCGGCGACATGCCCGGCGTGGTCGTCGAGAGCTTCGAAGGCCTCATGGTCGAGTACGCGGCCCGCAAAAAGGCCGACGTGGTCCTTCGCGGCCTGCGCAGCCTGACGGACGTCCAGTACGAATTCCAGCTCGCGATGACCAACCGGGCCGTCGCGGGCATCGAGACGATCTTCATCATGACCAGCGAGCAGTACGGCTTCACCAGCTCGACGCTGATCCGCGAAATCGCCTCGCTCGGCGGCGACCTGTCGAACCTGATCCCGCCGAGCGTCAAGCTCCGCCTGCAGGAGCGATTCAGCCGCCTCCGGGCGGAGAGATCTGAGATTTGAGATCTGAAATTTGAGATCTGAGATGGGCCCCGGGCCGCAAGTCTCTTGTAGGATGGGCTTTAGCCCATGCGGTCTCCCTCGACCCTATTTTCATATCTCCCGCCGGAATTCTATTGACATTTAACATCCCTTCCTCTATCATATTCCCTGTTTGTGGAGCGACGCATCCCGGCCCGCGAACATCCGTCACCTGCGGGCCGGCCGATTGTCGGGACGAACCGCGATTCGTCCCCGTGAGAAACGGAAGGGAGAGACTATGGCGAAGGTCGAATGCTGCGCCAACTGCGTGTACGCCTGGCGGGATCTGGGACTGATCGTGCGGGGCATGCGGGCGAGAATGCCGGTCGGACCGCTGTGCGCCAACCGGCCGGGCCATTTCGGCGTCCCCACCCTGACGACGCTGTGCCGGGTGTGCTGCAATTACCGCTGCAAAGGCGAAGGACCCGACGCGTCCGCCAAATCCATCACCCTGACCAACGGCATGATCGCCTACGTCGACGCCGCGGACTACGAGGAACTGAGCCGGTACACCTGGCGTCTCGTCAGCGGCGGCTACGCCGGGCGATGTGAAGGACGCAAGTACATTCTCATGCATCGCCAGATCATGAATCCGCCGGAAGGCATGCAAGTGGACCACATGCACGGCAACCGCCTGGACAACACCCGTGCCCACCTGCGGATCTGCACGCCCTCCGAGAACGCACTGAACCGCCGGAAGAATGCGGGCTCCACCTCGCGGTACGTGGGGGTCTACTACGACGAGACGCGGAAGAAATGGATTGTCAAGATCCGCCTCAATGGCAAGTACAAGTTCGTAGGTCAGTACGACGACGAAATCGACGCGGCGAGGGCCTACGACCGAGCGGCGGTCGAACGTCTGGACGACTTCGCCCGCTTGAACTTCCCCCAGGAATGGCCGCCGCAGCGCCGGGCCGAAGTCCGCGCGCAGCGCGACGCGACGGCGGCGGCAAATCCCCCGTCGCCCGAACCGAAGGGCCAGGACAAAACGCCGGACCAGTCGAACCCGGCGTCCGTAGAGGCGAATCATGATTCGCCCTCTTTGTCCTCGCCGTCCTCTTCACCCTCTCAGAAGACGGAGGACCGAGGACGGAAGACGGAAGGCCGGGTTCGGTCCCGAGCCGCGAGTCGAGCGACAAGAAGCAAGAAGCAGTCTCGCGCCAAGACGCAGGGACGCGGAGGCCAAAAGCAAGAAACGGATCGTGAGCGGGCTGCGCGGGGAGAAACAAAGAAAGACGCCGCGGGAAGGCGGAAGGGACCACGGGCCGGGCGACAGCGGTAGGGCGGGCTGCGCCCGCCGCTCGTCTGCCAATCGAAAGCCGCCAAGTCACAAAGAGGACTGGGGAAATGAGGGGGCCTCCCCAACTTCGTGGCTTTGTGGCTCTGTGTGAGTATCACACATCAAGAATAGCGTTCTGACGGATCGTAGTGGCGCCAACGCGGAATGCCGGTCCCGGCGACGTCCTTACCTTCCTTCTTACCTTCCTACCTTCTCTTCTCAGCGTCCCTGCGTGAGTCATTCTCTCGGTTGCGGCCGAAGGCCGTGCCCGCCCGACTTCACGCGGACGCCGACCTCAGGAAGTTCATCACCAGGAGCACGACGAACACAACGACGAAGATCAGGAACAGGGTCTTCGCGATGCTCGTCGACGTGCTCGCGATGCCGCGGAACCCGAAGGCGGCGGCGATCAGCGCAACCACCAGAAAGATCAGAGCCCAACTGAGCAAACCCATAATCGCATCCTTTCCTATCCCCTACTGACGATTGAACAGTGGGTCAGACTGCAGAAACGACTCTGTCATTCCCGCGAAGGCGGGAATCCAGGATCTTTCGCAGCGTTCCTGACCCCTCGGTCCAGGTCGGAGCTCTGCGCGGGGATGACTCCTTCGGCCGCATAGGGCGACTCAACTGCCAATAGTCCCCGCCAGGTCTCGGCCTGGTGCGCCGGCCGCTCAGTCGGTGGCGCGCTGGATCGCTTTGCCTCCGGACTCCAGATCCTGGCCGGCCCCGTGGACCGTATGACACCCGGCCGTGACCCAGGCCAGAGCGAACAACGTCGCGACGCACACCAGAATTCGTGTGATTCTGCTCATGTTCACGCCTTTCGATTCAATGCCCCGGCGTCTCGACGCCCGGGACGGTGACTTTCTTCGATCTTCAACATCCAAGGGACATACTGGGTCCCGCAGCCTCCCGGTCACGAGGATTTTGCTTAGGGGGCGGGCCACGATGGGAATTCCAGCCGTGACCCAAAGAGCTACACCACGAAGAGCACGAAGCACACGAAGGCAGGAACTGATTCGGCGACCGAACGCGGGGTCTTTTCCGGGGTTCTCTGCGTTCATCGGCGTTCATCTGCGGTTCCCTCTCTCTGAAAGAAGCTTCTCGCGCAGAGACGCAGAGCCGCTGAGGGGGGGAGGGAAGGAGGTGAGAAAAGCACAAACGCGGAATGCCGGCCCCGCCGATGTTCTTACCTTCTTTCCTTCTTACGTTCCCACCTTCTCTTCTCAGCGTCTCTGCGTCTCTGCGCGAGGCCCTCTTTCGGTCCCGGCCGAAGGCCCCGCCGGGTTCTCCGTGTCTCCCTGGCGTGCTCCCGGGCCATTCCCCTTCAATCATCCATGACAAATCATCCTGAATCAATGCCCGTGCAGACTATAGTCTGAAGCCATCCCGCCCGTGGGCCGGTACCGTGATCGCTATCGAATGGAGTTGCTCTATGGACATTGAAGAGGCAGTCGGCGCGGAGCTGCGCGCCTGTCGGCAGAAGAAGAACGTCAGTCAGGAACAGCTCGGGTTCGACGCCGATCGGACCGTGACGCGGAATGAACCAGGAGCGCATCGAATCACTTGATTCGCTGAAAGGCATGATATGTTGTGGCACATTAACGAGGCGGGGCTGCTTCTCGGCGAAGAGCGCCGCGAGGCGATCGCGGCGATAAAGACACACCACTATACACATAGCGTTCCAAGCGGGAAGAGCTACTATGTCGCATGGGACTCCGCGATCGTCTGTTGGGCGATTCCAGCGAATAAGAACATCGGTAGATTCTTACTTGGCCGCGATGCTATCGCTTGGGAACTCTCCCGTTTGTGGGCTCCAGATGGCCACCGGAGGAATCTATTGACTGAAGCGATTTCCTACGCGATCAAAATACTCGTAAGGCTCGAAGCCCCTGACATCCTCGTATCCTACGCCGATCCCAACGCAGGCCATTCCGGGGGCGTGTATCGCGCCGCGTCGTGGATCTTCTTGGGCCAATGCGACGAAAGCAGGGCCTATCGTGACCGCCACGGCCAAGTCGTTGCGAGGAGGAGATTTCACAGCGGCTCAAAAGGAATGACGAAGCGACAAATCATAGATGCAGGATACGTACAATTGCGGTTGCCGGGGAAGTTCCGATTCGCAAGACCGCTGTCGCGCAAGGCGAGAAGAGAGTTGCGAATACGGTTTCCGCAATGGTACGTCAAGTAACTCATTGCCAATCAGGACGGCACCAGTGAAACGATGTGTTCCAAGTGTGCGCCGCATAATACCGGCGGCATCGTCGAAAGCCATCGATCTTCCTGGTCTAACCGAAAAAAGCGGCCATATTGGTGCTCTGGATTGACTGGTAGCGGGCAGCGGATAGAATGCTTGTGTCACTAGACCAGGGTAAGAGATGCGCGCCACCAACAGCGAGGCCAGGACCCGCAGGTGATGTGTGGCTCTCGTGGCGATGGGCGGATATCAGATAATGCATTGAGGTCTCCGAAGGCTACCGTACCATGTCTGAAACAAATCGCAAACGCCTTGAAACCGCGGCGATCATCGTGGGATACGCCATGAGCCGTCTTGATGTCCGGTATCTGCAATCCCAAGGAGTACGAACATGGAAAGCGGCGTTTGATCGAGGTGCCACGGCACTGGGAGTACGCGCCGCGAGTCTGAAGAATCTGCGCGACGAGTTCGATCCTTTCCATGATAACGAACGGCGAGGCTGGTGGCATCGCGCCCTTCGTCCGAACAGACAGCGAGTCATGGGCGATCTCTCGGAGATGAGCGACGACGCGCTCATCGAGTGTGTGAACCGTATTCTCGGCCAGGATGAGACCGCAACAGAGGAACTGGTCGATTCGCTCGTAGAGACTCGTCCGCCGGCACACAATGTTGCGGAGCGTCTATTCACGGGACGGAGGGCCGAGACTCTCTTCTTGGAGAACTGCGAATCCTGGATCGGTATCCCTCGGTCCAAGGTGATCGACCGCCGTGACTCTGCAATGGGTTTCGACTTCGCAGTCTCGGGGATTCCTGAGCGAGCGATTGAGATCAAGGGCTTGAGAGGGCACTCCGGGGCGATACAATTCACGGATTGCGAGTGGTCTCAGGCAAAGATACGTCAGAAGGATTACTGGCTCGTGGTGGTCGGTAACGTGACAGCGGTCCCTGTATTTGGCGTCTGGAAGAACCCTCAGCGTTTGCTGCGCGCCCAGTGCCGATACCAGCGAAGTGTCGCTGCATTCTGGACCTCACGAGTAACGTTGCAGGCGTGAGCGCCGAGAGCAAAGAACCATTCCACGCCAACCCTTCAGGAGCATGTCGGCAACCGCAAGCCGTGGGTGTTTCGTATGACATAAGCCCCCACGCTTTCCCCTGGGCGAGGAGCTTTACTGGGCCGCTGCGTCAGGGCCCAGGCGTATTCTCCGGTCGGAATAAGCACGCCCGAAGTGGTCGTGCAAGCGACATCTTGCGCTTTGCGCCAATGGCATGGAAAGGTGACTCGTGCTCCGCGGTCCGGGCCACCCGCTATGCGTGTGAGGCACGCCTTCCATGCTACTGGCCCAAAGCGCACGATGCACGCCGTGAAACGGCGGAGTTTGGATCGGTCCGCCTCTCCTTAGATTCCCCCCGAGAGCATCATGGCGACCGCGAACTATGCGAACCACCGAAAAAGAGAGGGCTTGGGGACTCCTTTCGCATGTTTAGCGTATTTCGCGGTTGCCATTTCTTCGGCTTGCGGCCGAGACATCGGCGCGTTTGAGGCCGGCGGCTCTGGCCTGGGCGCGGGCCTTGGCGATGAGTCTGTCGAAATCCTTCATCGAGGGAGCCCGAACCATCTTGAGGATCACCACCTGACCTTTTGAGGACATTTTCGTCGTCGCTGCCGATCGCATAAGCGCCTCCGGATAGCGTCTTACCAGTAAGAATCTACGACGGATCGGCCATGTCGGCAAGGGGAAAACCGGCCTTGCAGAACAACTTGCTTTCCCGGCAAGGACTCTCCGAGCCAGCGCCACGAAGGACGCGAAGAACGCGAAGTGAAGAAAGGACTTTCGCCGAATCGCCGAGTCCGTTCCGCCCTTTGTTGGTCGCTGCGTCAATGACCGTCTCTTGGTCGATAGTCGCGAGGGTCGAGACAGTTGTCATAGGTAGTCCGGTCTATGCGAAGCCAATCGGTCCTGTTGATGCCCCGGGTGTTGTCATAGGTGGGGCTGACGGGAAAAGCACACGCAATCTTGATCCAGCGGTCCTGCTGCACGGAGATGGCCCGCACTTCGTCGGCAACTTCGGAGAGGTCCTGATCCTGGCTGAAAATGAGAGCGACGTCATACATATCATTTCGAGCCGCGGCGACAACGTCGAGGGCAAGACGAACATCGATGCCTTTCTCATTGCCGACGAGAACCGTGGTGACTCCGGCGTTGGGAAGTCTGACGGTCTGATTGCGGTATTTAAGAGAACGGGAAAAGGTGCGGACGCCAACGCGGCCCATTTGGGCGAGCTTTGCTGTCCAGAAGTGATTCCAGAACGGATCATCGTCCGGGCTGGGCAGGCCGGTATAGAAACATGTGTTCACCAGACACCAGTTGTGGGCAAGGCAGACAACCTGAGCGAGTTTCAAGGGATCGTAATTCGGCCAAGAATAGCCAAAGGCATACTTGGCGGCGTAGAAGAGGTTCTGACCGTCGAAGAATGCGATAGTGCGTTTGATGGACGGTTCAGCAGGCACAAGCACTCCCCGCGATCAGCCGCACAAAAACAAAACCCCGCCAGAGGCCTTTCGGCATGTCCGACGGGGAGTAGATAACTTCCAACGTAGCTCCTACAGTGAAATTATCGGTTTTGTTCATGGTGAAGTCAAGAGAAAAAACGTCCCGGATCGCAACTTCCGCCTCCAATTGCGTCGGCGGGTCTGCATGATCCGTTTACGAGACGATTGGCAGACGCCGCCTCTAGGCCTCACGTTTATTTGAACAGGGATTGAACCTCAAGTCAATCGGCAATTCCCGGCGGGCGGCCGAAGTCGGAGGACGGAGGTCAGAGGACAGACGGGCCTTCGCGGCCGGAGGCGACTGCGGGTCACGAGGAACGGGTCACCGCTTCGCTACTGCGGGCTGAGGGCTTCGCGGATGAGTTTGGCGCGGAGGGCGTCCCGGCGGGTGGCGTCGAGGACGCCGCCGTGGTTGATTTGGAGATGGGCCGGGAGGGTGAGCATGAAGAGCCTGTTGATCGTGCGGATGGAGAGCTTGTGGCGGTCGGGGCCGTCGTCGGCGCTCAGGGCGCAGAGCCGCTCGATGGCGGGGGTGCTGGCGCCCATGTGCTCGTGCATATTGAGGCCCAGGCGCAGGTGGCTCAGGAGAAAGAGGGCTTCCTGCGAGCTGATGAGGTGGGCGTTTTGGAGCAGGGCCATGGCGCGGGAGATTTTGTCGTCGAGGGTGTCGGGCTGCTTGTCGAGGAGCTGCCGGCGGGCGGCTTTTTCGTACTCGGTGATCTCGGGGATGATGACGTTTTCGAATTCCGAGACGATGGACTTCTCGCTGACGCCGAGGGTGACCTGGTTGGAGACCTGGTAGAGGTCGCTGGCGGCTTCGGTGCCTTCGCCGAAGAGGCCCCGAACCGCCAGGTTCATATCTTTGGCGGCGGAGAGGCACTTTTCGATCTGGCCGGTCATTTTGAGGGCGGGCATGTGGAGCATGACCGAGACGCGGATGCCGGTGCCGAGGTTGGTCGGGCAGGCAGTCAAATAGCCGAAGCGGGGGCTGAAGGCGTACTCGACGCGTTCTTCGATCTGGCTGTCGATGCGGTCGATCTTCGCCGCGCACTCCGCCAGCCGGCACCCCGACGCGAGCACCTGCAACCGGATCGCGTCCTCCTCGATCAACATGGCGGTGAAGGCCTCTTTGCGGGCGATGACGGCGCCGCGGGGGCCGGTGGCCATGGCATGGTGGCGACTGATTAAATGCCGCTCCACGAGGAAATTGCGGGTTAGGTCGGACTCCTTGTCGAGGCTGACGTAGAACGCCTCGTCGCCGAGGTCGAGCGAGAGCAGCACCGACTTGAGCACTTCGAGGATCTCGGCCTTCTCTTCGACCGAGCAGTTGCCCGGGAACCTGTGGCCTGCGAGGTTCCGCGCGAGCCGAATCCGCGACGACACGACGATGTCCGACAGCGGCCCGGACCCGCTAAACCACTCGCAAATGTCCCGACTGATTTGACTCATTTCCATAGTCATAAAGCCAAGTCAAAGTAAAAGGTCCCGGGGCAAAAAACCGCACGCCGCGCACCCGCCGCACGCCGGAGCCCCTGCCCGTGCCTTCTTACTTCGCGCCGTCCTCCCGTTATTGCATTTGCTTCATCTGGTCGCGCAATCTCGCGGCCAGCTCGTAGTCCTCGCTCTTCACGGCCTCCTCCAATTGCCGTCGCAGCGCCGTCAGCTCCACGAATTTCTTCGTGTCCTTCGGCGCCTTCGTCGGCACCTTCCCGCAGTGCGTGGACTTGCCGTTGTGAGCCCGCTCGATCAGCGGCACCAGGGCGGCTTCGAACACGCTATAGTCCGCCGGGCACCCCAGCGAGCCCTCCTTCCGCAGCCGGTCCAGCGTGAACCCGCAGTTCGGACACGCCGTGTCCTTCTCCGACGCGCCATACATTTCAGCGTCCGAGGGCTGGACCGCCAACAAATGGCTCAGCAGCTCGTTGATCGACATCTGGCTCTGGGCCGCAACCCCTTGTTCCGCAGCGCAAGTCTCACAGATGTGCATTTCGCTTCGCACGCCGTCGTTGATTTCGGTCAAATGAATTGTGGCGGTTCGTTTATTACAGATCTGGCATTGCATACTTGTCTGCCCGTTTGTTTCAATCCGCGTCCGCATCCCACGGACGACACGGCGTCCGTCCCGGCCATTCTCCGGCCGCGAACGTTCGGCCCACGACATTCTATCGGCAAATCCGCCCCACGGCAACAGAACTCGTCGTTCGCCCCCACATCCCGGCCCCCTCCGCACGCCTGGCGCAGGCTTGAAACCCGCCCCCGCAGGCCCTTACGTTCGATAATACTCCACGCGGCCGCAGCGGCAAGACGAATTTGCGCAACCCTTGCGAATCTCGGGGCATACACTGGCCCTACGTTGCGCTCCCGCCGCTTGTTCCAGCTCGTCTTGCATCGCGACGACCGATCTGCTATTCTACAGGCGTGGGCATGAAGTAAGCGTTGCGATCAGAGGCAAGTCGTGAGACGGACGAAACAGGCCATCGCGGTTCTCATCCTGCTCTGCGTGACCCCGGCGAACACGGAGGTCTTGCGGGCAATCCACCTGCATCAGCACCACGTCTGTTCGAATAAACCCGTCGCATCCCGCAGTGCGGAGAAACGCCCGCCTCTCGCCCATCACGATTCGGACAACTGCCCCGAATGCATTCAGTTCGCCTCACCCAAGACGGTCCCGCTCGCCGTTGCGGGCCCTATCCTTCTTGCGATAGACCCGACCGAAACGCCGGTTCTTCTCGAGACGACTCGGGCTTCGACCGCGTTCCCGCCCTCGTCCTCGCCTCGGGCCCCTCCGCTCTTGTCTCTGTGAGTTCAATCCGTAGTCTTCGATCTTCCTGCGGGCGCCGGCGCGGCGTTCGGGCTCGGACCCCGAGCCGGCCGTTCCAGGCCCGGCGGGAATCGCAATCTGTGAACTGATGGGGATGAAGACATGCACACACAACAGACTCGGTGGGGTGTTTGCTTTGCAGCAGTTCTCTTCTCCGCCGCCGCAGGGTCGGCGGGGCGAAGCAGTCCGGACGGCAATGACCTGGACGCCCTGCGAGAAGAGATCCGGACGCTGCGTCAGGAAATGAGGGAATCGAACGATAGAAACAACAGGGAGATTCAATCGCTGCGCGAGGAAATCGACCGCCTGAAGCAGGACCCGAACCGGATCGGCAGCGAACCGAATCGACCGACGATGACGCAGCCCGGCGAGCCCGCGACGGCGGCCGGCGAAGACGCTCCGCCCGCCGGGCCGTCCGGCCGGATACCCCAGAGCTTCAATCCGGACATCTCCGCCATCGGAGACGTTCTCTTTCACGCCGGGGAGAATGAAGAGGGGGAGCACGTGAACCGATTCAGCCTCCGCGAACTGGAGCTGGCCCTGGGAGCGGCGGTGGACCCCTTCGGACGGGCGGACTTCTTCATCGCCCTGGAAGAGGAGGAGGAAGGCGAATTCGAGGCCGACGTCGAAGAAGGGTACTTCACGTTCGACACGCTTCCTTACGACCTCAAGGCCCGCGCGGGCAAGTTCTACACCTTCTTCGGGAAGGCCAACCAGTTCCACACGCACGCGACCCCCTGGGTGGACAGGCCCCTGATGATCCGGAACTTCTTCGGCGAAGAGGGCATGAGCGAGCCGGGCGCGGAGCTGTCCTGGCTGGTCCCCAATCCGTGGGACCAGTACGTCGAGCTGATCTTCCAGGTCCAGGACAATAGAAACGAGCCCAGCTTCGCCGGCGGAGAATCCGGAGACCTGATGTACGTCGGACACCTCAAGAACTTCTTCGATCTCGACAGCGATTCGAGCCTGGAGGTGGGTGGCAGCGTCGTCGCCGGCCCGAACGCCCAGACGAACGACGGCCCCTGGACGAGCATGGAAGGCGTGGACGTGACCTACAAATGGCGGCCGGCCCGGCAGGGGCTCTATCGATCTGTGACCTGGATGAACGAGCTTCTGCTCAGCCAGAAGGAGCGGGAGGCCGAAGACGCGATCGATTCCTACGGGGCGTACAGCTCCCTGGAGTACCAGTTCGCCAGGCAATGGAGCGTCTTCGGACGGTACGACTTCTCCCAATTCCCGGACGACAACGACTCGCACGAAAACGCCTGCACCGGCGGGCTGACGTTCGCCCAGAGCGAGTTCGCCTTCTGGCGGGCCCAGTTCACTCACACCGACGGGGAGGGTTCCTCGGCCACCGGGAGCCGGGACGAGTTCTTCCTGCAATTGGATTTCGGGATCGGACCCCATCGGGCCCATCAGTATTGAAAGGAGATGCCGATCATGCGCATCGATTCCATAACCGGATTCGGTCGAACCACTGTGTTGTCCGTCGTCGCGGCGGTCCTTCTCGTCGTCTGCCCGGCCGGCCGATGCCGGGCCAAAGACAAGCTCAACGTCGTCACGACGGTGACGAACCTCGAGTCCATCGCCAGAGAAGTCGGCGGCGACTGCGTCAACGTCTCGACGATCTCCACCGGGAAAGAGGACCCGCATTTCATCGCCGCCAAGCCCAGCAACATGCTCAAGGCCAGGAAGGCGGATCTGTGGATTCGCGTGGGCCTGGAGATGGAGATCGGGTACGAGAGCCTGATTCTGGAGGGCTCCCGCAATCCGAAGATCCGCGTCGGCTCGCCCGGCCATCTGGACGCTTCGGAGGGAATCGTCCCCCTGGAAGTCCCCACGGAGAAAGTCAGCCGCACCATGGGCGACGTCCATCCTCTGGGCAACCCGCACTACTGGCTCGACCCGTACAACGGCCGCGTGATCGCCCGGAACATCTGCCGGCGTCTCAAGCAGCTCGACCCGGACCACGCCGCCGACTACGACCGCAACCTGGCCGCATTCCTTGTGAAGCTGGACGCCGCGATGTTCGGCGGCAAGCTGGCGGAGACCGTGGGCGGCGAGAAACTGTGGAAGATGCAGTCCGACGGCACGCTGGACGATTTCCTCAAGAACCAGTCGCTCGCGCCGGAGGGCTGGCTGGCCTCGCTCAAACCGTTCGAGCGAGCCAGGATCGTCACGTACCATCGCAGTTGGCCCTATTTCGCCCGCCGCTTCCATCTCGACGTGGTGGCGGAGCTGGAAGCCAAGCCGGGGATTCCGCCGAGCCCCGGCCACATCCTGGACGTCATCGACACGATGAAATCCCAAAAGGTCGGGGTCATCCTGATGGAGACCTTCTACAACCGCGACGATGCGGACGCCGTGGCCGCCAGAACCGGCGCGAAAGTCGTGGTCGTGGCCAGCTCCGTGAACGCGCTGCCGGAAGCGAACGACTACATCGCCATGATCGGCGACATCGTCGCGCGTCTGAGCCGGGCCCTGAGCGAGGTGCCGAAATGAACGGGATGCTGGAGCTCCTGCTGGTTCCCTTCGCGGCGTGCCTCGTGCTCACGGGCATCCACTGCTACCTCGGCATTCACATCGTCTCGCGCGGGGTCATCTTCGTGGACCTGGCCCTGGCGCAGGTCGCCGCGCTCGGCAGCACGGTCGCCTTGCTGCTGGGTTACGAGCTGAGCAGCCCGCAGGCCTATTGCATGTCTCTGGGCTTCACGTTCGTCGGGGCCGCCGTGTTCGCCCTGGGACGGACGCGGGACAAATCCATTTCCCAGGAGGCGATCATCGGCATCGTGTACGCGGTCAGTTCCGCCGCCGCGATCCTCGTGCTCGACCGGGCCCCGCACGGCGAAGAAGCGATCAAAACGATGCTCGTCGGGAGCATTCTCTTCGCCACCTGGCCCCAGGTGGCGAAGGTCGCGGCGATGTACGCGGCCGTCGGATTCCTCCATTTCCTGCTGCGAAAGCGATTCCTGCTGATCTCCATGAACCCCGACCAGGCCCGGCGGGAGGGCCTGTGGATCCGCTTCTGGGATTTCGTCTTCTATATGACCTTCGGGATGATCGTGACAAGCTCGGTGCGCATTGCGGGCGTGCTGCTGGTCTTCAGCTACCTGGTGGTCCCGGCGGTCTGCGCCATGCTCTTCGCGAGCACCGTCGCCCGCCGGCTGCTCATCGGCTGGGCCCTCGGGTTCATCGCAAGCGTTCTGGGTCTGTTCGCTTCCGCGATGTGGGACCTCCCGACCGGAGCTTCCGTAGTCACAATGTTCGGCGTCGTGCTCGTCGTCTGCGCCGCTGTAAAGTGGATTCTCGATCGAACCGTCGTGCGCAGTTCGAGGGCCTATTGACGATTGAACGGCTAATCGAAGCAACGAACCGGCCCTGTCATTCCCGCAAAAGTGGGAATCCAGGTTCTTTCGCGGCGTTCGTGGCCCCGCGCCCCGATCAGGTCGAGGGCAGGCTTTGCGCGGGCGTGACAACATAGGTTGAGTGTGACCATTCAAGAATCAACAGTTCAATCCTTCACACTCTCCCGCTGCCCAAGCCATTCTGCGAAGACCCGAATGGGACGGTGTCAGGTCCCTTTTTCTGAAGGGCCGTCTTCGAATGTGGATGCATGGCGGCGAAGGAGGGGGCGGGAAATGGGCGAGAGGTGAAATGCGACAGGTCTCGTGAGTCTGTCGGACGGGTCACGTGCCGCGGGGCACGAGGCACGGATCACTTCTTGCGGCCCGGCGGGCGGCGGTTCTGCGTTCGGAGGCGGTAGAGGCGTTCCGTGAAGCCGCCCTCGGCTTCGAAGGCGGCGGCCT
>JBDKUU010001039.1:0-21186 GCA_039679525.1 Phycisphaerales bacterium
CTGGGGGTCCCGGCCCTGTTGATGTTCCTGTTCATCGGCATGCTGGCAGGTTCCGAAGGTCCCGGCGGCATTCACTTTGACGACCCCCACCTCGTCCGTCTGCTGGGCACGTTCGCCCTGGCGTACATTCTGTTCGCCGGCGGTCTGGACACCGAATGGAAGAGCGTCCGCCCGATGTTTCGAAATGGGATCATCCTCGCGACCGCGGGGGTCTTCCTGACCGCTGTTTTCGTGGCGGTCTTTGCGGTTCTGGTCCTGGGCTCCTCCTGGCTGGAGGGGCTGCTGCTCGGCTCGGTCATGTCCTCCACCGACGCGGCGGCCACCTTCGCTGTGCTGCGTTCCCGACGGGTGAGCCTCAAGGGACATTTGAAGCCGCTGCTCGAGCTGGAGTCGGCCAGCAACGATCCGATGGCCGTCTTTCTCACGCTCACGATGTTGAAGCTGTTGACCGATCCCACGACGTCGTGGTGGTCCGCGTTTCCGGCTTTGGTCAAGCAGATGCTCATCGGCGGCGTGATGGGCTTGCTGCTCGGCAAGGCCGTGATTTTCCTGATCAACCACATTCGTCTGGAATACGACGGGCTCTATCCGGTCCTGAGTCTGGCCGGCGTGCTGCTGGTGTTCGGGACGGCGGAAACCCTCGGCGGCAACGGCTATCTGGCGGTCTATTTGGCCGGAGTGGTCCTGGGCAACGCCGACTTTATCCACAAGCGAAGCCTGGAGCGGTTCCACGACGGGCTTTCCTGGCTGATGCAGATCGCGATGTTCCTGATCCTGGGTTTACAGGTGTTCCCGTCGCATCTGAAGCCCGTGATCGGGTCGGGGATTCTGCTCTCGGCGTTCCTGATGCTGGCGGCCCGGCCGCTGGCCGTCATGCCCTGTCTCATCGGGAGCGGGCTGAGCGTTCGGGAGAAACTGCTGGTCTCCTGGGCGGGTCTGCGCGGGGCGGTGCCGATCGTGCTGGCGACGTTTCCCATGACCGCGGGGGTCCCGGAGGCCGAGATGATCTTCAATCTCGTGTTCTTCGTGGTCATCGCCTCGGTGCTCCTGCAAGGCACGTCCCTGACCCGCATGGCCCGCTGGCTCGGGCTGGACCGGCCGATCGGGCCCAAGACTCGGATGCCCTTGGAGTTTGAGCGGACGGAAGGGAGCCTTCGCACGTCCATGGTGGAACTGGTGATCTTGCCGGACTCGCCGGCGGCGGGAAGACAGATCATCGATCTGAAACTGCCGTCCGGCGTGCTGGTCGCCATGGTCCAAAGGGGTGGCGAGTACCTTGTGCCCAACGGCGGGACCGTGTTCCAGCCGGGGGACGTGGTGCTTGTACTGGGCGAGCAGGAATCGCTTGGCATCGCCAGGAGGCTGCTGACGCCTCTGTGAGAGTAGGATTCAGATGGGAGATGAGACGTGTTTGAGAACCACAGTCCCGAGGGGTACAAGACGCCTCTGCCGGGAATCCGAGTGAAGACACTGTGCTACGGCGAGCGAACGCTGATGACCGAGTTTCTTCTGGATCGGGCGAGCACGCTGCCCATGCACTCGCACCCGTACGAGCAGACCGGGTATCTCGTCCAAGGACACATCCGGCTGACAATCGGCGGAAAGCCGCACGATGTCGCGCCGGGCGACAGTTGGTGCATCCCCTCCGGCGTCGAGCACGGAGCGCAGATCGTCGAGGATTCCGTCGCGATCGAAGTCTTCTCGCCTGTGCGGGAGGATTATCTGCCGAGCGGAGCGAAAATCGGGCTGAAATGACAAGGGCTGCGAGCGAGCCCGCAGCCCTTGGTTGAGGGTCGATTGTGTCGGCGGCCTATTGTCTTCGAACGGCCGACTCGTAGGTGACGGTCATCTCTTCGATGAGCGGATCCGCGCCGGTCTTCTGATTGACGATCAGGCCGCTCGGCCAGGCGTTTTGCAGATCCCAGATCGCCGAGGGCTGGCCGTTCCGGTCCATCACCGTGATGGTGCATTTCTTTCTGGCCTCCGCTACGCGACCGTCGATCACGTCCTGTCGCCACCGGTACAGCGACAGGTCCGCGCTCACGGCGCGAGTCAGCGTGACGTCGCTCCACTTCAGCCTGCCAGGGATCTTCTGGATGGCCTGCTTGCCGTCTTTGGTTCCAACTTTGTTCTCGATGACTTCGCTGACCGACCCGATTCCGGAGCAGGCATTGAACATGCCGGACAGTTTGCCTTCCACTTCGACCTGGAAAAAGGCCGCCGCGATGGCATCCATCGATTTGGCCCTGGCCCCGGCCTTCTCTTCCCAGGAGCCGGGGTGCAGGATCAGAACGGCCGTCACCAGGGCCAGGCCGCCCGCCAGTTTGATCACGGAGGAATACCGGTTTGCCATTGTCCTGTCCTTTCTTCACTTCATCAGCGTGCCTGTTTCTCTGCGACTGGGGGACAGCATACTCCGGGACGCGCCGGCGATCAATAGGGCAAAACGCGGACAGGTCCTTGACTGGGACTGTTTTTTGCGTTACACTAGCGACAGCGAATCATGGTCGAGTACGGACCCAGGCCGGGACGGCCCGGCCGCGGGTCCGGCGGCGGGATTCAACGAGGAGTTGGGCGGAGCGGCGAGTTCAGCAGATCACGTCAACCTCATGGCGCATCGTTCGCTGCACGAGGTTTCCCCAGCGGCCTCGCGCGTACGTATGGTTCTCAAGACGGCGGAAAAGGGAGGAAAAGGGTATGAAAGAGATGACGAAGGGCAGCGGTGTTTTGACCATTGTGGCGGCGATCTGCGCGATCGCTTCGATGGCGTTTGGCAATCCTGCCGTCGTTCTGGACGGCACGGAGATCATCCAGGACCTCAGCGGTGCGGCGGGCAGCGAGACCCTCTTTCAGATCGAGGTTCCGTGCGGTGCGGCGGCTTTGGTGATTCGCACGACCGGCGGGACCGGCGACTGCGCGCTGTACGCCAGTCACGGCGTGCCGCCCACGACGTCCTCGTTCGAGTACTGCGACGGGGTCGACGGCAATCTGGAGATCATCCTGGTGAACCGGCCGAGACCCGGAACGTGGTTCATCCTGCTGTACGGCGACACGGCGTATGCCGGCGTCAAGCTGTGGGCCCGGATCGACGACAGGGTTTCGCTCTCGCTCGCAAACGGCGTTCCCGCGACGGGTCTCCACGGCGTCATCGGCAGCCGGGGGTACTATGCCATCGAGGTGCCGGAGGGCCAGGACTTTCTGGAGATCGACACCTGCGGCGGCGCGGGCGACGTCGACTTGTATGTCAAACGCGGGGACAAACCGACCTTCGTCGATTACGACGCCCAGTCCGCGACGGCCGGCGCCGACGAGTCCGTGCGCATCGACCGTCCGGAGTCCGGCACGTGGTACATCCTGCTGTACGGCTACAGCGGTTATGACGACGTGAGTCTCACGGCCACGTACGGAACCTCCGACGCGGTCTGCCTGCTCCGCGACGAGTCGCCGATCGACGGCCTGTCCGGCTCTTCAGGCAGCAGGGCGTGGTACGCGATCGACGTGCCCGCCGGCCAGGCGGGAATCGCGTTCTACCTCCACGGTGGCGTGGGCGACTGCGACATGTACATCAAGCGAGGGGCCAAGCCCACCGAGTCCGGCTGGGATTATCGGCCGATCGACCTGGGCAACGATGAGAGCATCAGCATCGCGAGTCCCCAGGCGGGACGCTGGTACATCCTGTTGAAAGGCGACAGCGCATACAGCGGCGTGACGCTCGAAGCGGACTACTGGGCGGCTCCTCTGGCCGATGTGACTCCTCTGGCGTCCGGGCGTGCGGCGACGGGAATCGCCGGCGCGGCGGGCGACGAACTGTTCTTCAGCATCGAGGCGCCCATCGGCGTCAAGACGCTGGAGATCAAGATGTCCGGGGGCAGCGGCGACGCCGATCTGTACGTCAGGCACGGTTCGCTCCCGACCATGGCTGAATATGACCGCCGGACGGGCCTCCACGGGAACGAGGAATGCATCGTCATCGACAATCCGTCCAACGGCGTCTGGTACGTCATGGTCCGCGGCTATCAGGCTTTCGCGGACGTCTCGCTCACGGCGACATATGACGGGGTCTCGCCGGACGGGGTGATCTCGTTGAGGAACGGCGGGGCGGTCTCCGGCCTTGCAGGCAGGGCGGATGGCGAGGCATTCTTCGTCATCGACGTGCCCGAGGGACAGAGCCAGCTCGTGATCTCAACTTCCGGCGGCACGGGCGACGTCGATCTCTACGTCTGCCTCGGGCAGAAACCCACGACGGACGAGTGGGATTACCGGCCCTACCTGGCCGGAAACGACGAGACGGTGATCGTCAAGAATCCGAAGGCCGGGAGGTACTACGTCCTGCTCCGCGGCTACATGGCCTACGCGGGCGTGACCCTTCAGGCCGGCTTCGCGGAGGCCAAGCCCTGATCCTGAAAGGGGCGACAGATGTCTCGCGTGGAGACGCGGAGCTTGAGTCTGCGTCTCCACGCATCCTTGCCGCGATCGCCGGCCGGCGGCTCACGCCGCGGGACTCGTAAAGACCGTTTCCGGCACGGGTTTTCCGTGTCAAGCATGGGGGCCGTTCTGCCGATTTGACTTTTGACGTACGTGCGGGTATTGTGGTACGGAGTACGTCCTATAAGATACTGGCTCGTGGTGGCCTTCTGTCGCCGCGGCCTGCCGAGAAGGACGCCGAACATCGGTATGACAGGAACTCCGCGGAGGCGGCGCTGGAGAGACGAGGCCCGGTATGAAGAGACTCATGGCGATTCTGGTGACGCTGGCTTTGGCCGTTCCCGGCATGGCCCGCATTGTGACCGTCGACGGCGATGGGTCGGCCGACTATCGCACGATTCAAGCGGCGATCGACGCTGCCTGGCACGGCGACACGATCGTCGTCAAGCCGGGGACCTATCGCGAGCGGGTGGCCTTCAACGGCCGGCAGATCACCGTGCGGAGCGAGGATCCCGCCGATGCCGCCGTGGTGGCGGCCACCGTGATTTCGGCGGATGCCGTGGCGAGCGTCGTGTTCGACTTCGCGGAGAGCGAGAAATCCGTGCTGACCGGCCTGACCATCACCGGTGCGGGCATCGTCTGTTCCGCCAGCTCGCCCACGATCTCCGGCAACGTCATTCACAGTTGCAACGGGCCGGGCATCAAGGGCCAAAGCGGCGCCAAGCCGACGATCCTCGACAACCAGATTCTCGACAACACGCTGGAAGGCGTCTACTTCTGCGGCGGGCTCATCCAGGGCAACGTCGTCTCCGGCAACCGCACCGGCCTCGCCTCCTGCGACGGCTCGATTCTCGGCAACGTGATCTCCGACAACCGGGACGCCGGCGGCCTGTCCTCGTGCAAAGGCGAGATCGCCGGCAACACGATCACGGGCAACTACTCCGCCGCGCACGGCGGCGGCCTCTACCAGTGCTCCGGCGACATTCACCATAACATCATCGCCGGCAATCGGGCTCTGCGCCAGGGCGGCGGCCTCCATAGCTGCACGAAATCCATCTTCGGCAATACGATCGTCGGCAATCGCGCGGGCGAGGCGGGCGGCGGAATCAGCCAGTGCCAGGCTTCGGTGTACGACAACATCATCGCCTTCAACGAAGCCCCCGTCGCCGGCGGCCTGCACGGCGAAGCGACGAACACGTACAACGACTATTGGAGCAACGCCGGCGGCAACCTGGGCGGCGGGGCCCTCTCCGGAGTGGGCGAGATCGTGACGGACCCCCGGTTCGTCGCGGACGGGGCCTGGGACGATCACGGCACGGCGAACAAGGCCGACGACTCCTGGCTCGACGGCGACTTTCACCTGCGATCGCAGGCCGGCCGTTGGGACGTTCACGAGCAACGCTGGGTGGCCGACAATGACACGAGCTTCTGCATCGACGCCGGCAAGCCGAGCTCGGATTGGGCCCAGGAACCGTGGCCCCACGGCAAGCGGGTCAATCTCGGAGCCTTCGGCGGGACGCCCGAGGCGAGCATGTCCCGCTCCAGCCTGGGACGCGCGGCGGATCTGGACCACGATGAAAGAGTGGCCCAGCGCGACCTGATGCGGTTCTCACGCAGTTGGCTGACCTCGCAGAACCCGGCGGCCGCCGACCTCGATCGCAGGGGCGCGGTGGACTTCAACGACTTCGCGATCCTGGCGATGGACTGGCGGAGCGGTTCGGCGGCGCAGAGTGGGCCGATTCCCAGCCCGATGAGCTTCGCCACGACGCCGTATGCGACGAGTCCGTATTCGATCGCGATGGTCGCCACGACGGCCACCTCCACCGACGGGACCGGCGTCGAATACTACTTCGAGGATTTCTACACTCCTACGGTCAACAGCGGATGGCTCTCCTTCGGCGCCAACGAGGAGCCTCGCTGGGAGAACACGGGTCTTACGCAACACAGGGTCTACACCTACCGCGTCAAGGCCCGCAACCAGGGCAACCGGCTCGAGACGGAATGGTCGTTGTGGGAACCTGCCGCGACTCCCCTGGAGGATTCCAAGGCCCCCACGCCGGACCCGTTGACCTGGCAAACTCAGCCGTACGGCGTCGCGGCCGGCACGATTCGGATGATCGCCATGACCGCCGTCGACGACAGCGGCGTCGAGTATCAGTTCGAATGCACTTCGCATCCGGCCTACAGCAGCGGGTGGCAGGAGAGCGTCACCTACGAGGTCGCCGGGCTGCCCAAGGGATACTACACGTTCCAGGTTCGGGCGAGGGACAAGTCGCGCAACCTCAACATGACCCGATGGTCGGACGAAGTGGCCGTGGATTTGCTGCCTCCGACGCCCGATCCGATGAAGTGGGCCGTCGAGCCGAAAGAGGCTCATCTCAAGTCCGGCACGTTCGGCTATGGCGCCAAGATGACCGCCGTCGAGGCGGACGACGACAGCGGAGAGGTCGAGTATTACTTCCAATGCACGACCGAGTCGCGGTTCAGCAGCGGCTGGCAGAAATCCCCCGAGTACAGCGTCGAGCTGGGCCGCGCCGGGCAGGCTCACCGCTTCCGAGTCAAGGCCCGCGACCTCTCTGTCGGCCACAACGAGACCGCCTGGTCCAGCGAGTTGCCGGCGAAGTAGAACCCCGGCTTGCGGAGAATCGAGGACGACCTGCTCGTAGTGTGCCCGCAAGGGCGTATCGGGGTCAGTTTGAAGTTTGAAGTGTCAAGTGGGAAGTAAGAGAGGACGCATTCGCGGTCTTCTCCGCTCCGGCTTCACATTTGAAACTTCAAACTTTCAACTTCGGAAGCTAACGCCTTGCGGCGTCACTACGAACGGGTTCAAGCCGCCGCCGACCGTCTTGCGCACTCGGGAGTCCTCACAGATACGTCTCCATGCAGGGCGGAAATTGCTGATTCCCTCCGAGACCCCATCCCGTTACCATGTGCGCCGTCTCGCTGATTCGGAGATTCACGCGGTATGGCCACAGAGCATTGGGAACTGTTCTCGCACCCGGCGGACATCGGGATTCGCGGCGTGGGGCCGACGAGGGAGGCGGCCTTCGCGCAGGCGGCTGTCGCGCTGACGGCCGTGATCACGAATCCCGAGAAGGTCGAGCCGCGTGAAGCCGTGGAGATCGTCTGCCGCGAGGACGACGACGAGCTGCTCTTCATGAAGTGGCTGGGCTCGCTGCTGTACGAGATGGACACGCGGGGAATGCTGTTCAGTCGCTTCGAGATCGAGCCCATCGAAGGCGGCCTGAGGGCTCGAGCCTGGGGCGAGCCGGTCGATATCGACAGGCACGAACCGGCGGTCGAAGTCAAAGCCGCGACGTACGCGGGCCTCAAGGTCGAAAGAGACAAAGACGGCAACTGGCTCGCCCAGTGCATCGTGGACGTGTAGAAGCCGATAGAAGTCCCATCAGTCCTATGGGTCCCATGCGTCCCATTCTTCATAGGAGCAAAGAATGTTCGCCGAAAAGCTGCAAAAGCAGGCCGAGGCCCAATGGCGGATCGAGCCGTTCGACAGGATGCTGGTGCCCGTGGTGGTCTTCGCCGACGAGGGACTGATCCGCGAGATGGACGAGCAGGTCTATCAGCAGGCGGCCAACGTCGCGGCCCTGCCGGGCATCGTGAAAGCCTCGTTCGCCATGGCCGACGCCCACTGGGGCTACGGCTTTCCCATCGGCGGCGTCGCGGCCTTCGATCCGGACGCCGGCGGAATCATCTCGGCCGGCGGCGTCGGCTTCGACATCTCCTGCGGCGTGCGGGCCCTCCGCACCGGCCTGACCTACGACCAGATCCAGGGCAACGAGAAGGAACTGGCCGACGTGCTGGCCCGGCGGATCCCCGCCGGCGTCGGCAGCGAGAGCAAGCTGCGGCTCTCCTCGCTCGAGATGGACGAGATGCTCACGGGCGGGGCCCTCTGGGCGGTCGAGCAGGGCTACGGCACGCGGACCGATCTGAAGTACATCGAGGAGAACGGCCGGATGCTCGGGGCCGAGCCGCGATACGTCTCCGATCATGCCAAGCAGCGTCAGGAGAAAGAGGTCGGCACGCTCGGCTCGGGCAATCACTACCTGGAGGTCCAGCGAGTCACGGCGGTTTACGACGAGAGCATCGCAAAGGTCTTCGGGCTGGTTCTCAACGACATCACGGTCATGATCCACTGCGGCTCTCGCGGCCTGGGCCACCAGATCGCCACGGATTTCGCGCCTCGCATGATCAAGGCGGCTTCCGAGCACGGCCTGGAACTCGCCGACCGGGAATTGGCTTGCGCCCCGATCAAATCCGACGTGGGGCGACAGTATTACGGCGCGATGTGCGCCGGGATCAATTGCGCCCTGGCCAATCGCCAGGTGCTGACGCATCTGACACGCGAGGCCTTCGCCAAGCTCTTTTCGAAGGCGGAATTGACGCTGCTCTACGATGTCTCGCACAACACGTGCAAGGTCGAGGAGCACGAGATCGACGGCAAACGCAAGAAACTCTACGTCCATCGCAAAGGCGCGACGCGGGCCTTCGGGCCGGGACATCCGTCGCTGCCGGAGGACTTGAAGCCGGTGGGCCAGCCCGTCCTGATCGGCGGCACGATGGGCACCGCCTCCTACATCCTGGCCGGCACGGAGGAGGGCATGAACATCGCCTTCGGCTCCTGCTGTCACGGGGCCGGGCGGGCCATGAGCCGCAGCGCAGCCACCAAACGCTGGCACGGCAAAGACGTCGTGATGCACCTGGCCCAGAAGGGCATCGTCATCCGAGGCTCGTCGATGCGAGGCATCGCGGAGGAGGCCCCGGGAGCATATAAAGACGTCAGCGTCGTCGTCGACGCGACGGAGAAGGCCGGCCTGGCCAAAAAGGTCGCACGCCTGGAGCCGCTGATCTGCGTAAAGGGCTGACCGGTCGCGCCTCGCACGTCGGCATCGTGAGCGGGTCGCGTTCGCGGCATGCGTTCATCGCTTGGGGGAATACCGACGAACAGAGAACGGCAGGCGCGCCCCGGAACAGGGACCGTTCGTCGGCGACGAGAGGCCTTCGACACGGACCTGTGCGGGAGGATCTTCGTGAGATCTGCACGGGAGGCCAAGGAGGCCTAAGAAGTCCCGCAGATTTTCTTGGGACTCCTCGACCTGCTTGGCTCTTGACGCGTGGGTTGAGAACCCACCCTACGAAGTCTTTCAGGGACGCTGCCCCTGACACCCCGGCATTTTCCGCTTTGGGCCGGCAGCACGAGAACGATGCTGCGCATCGTCTTTGTGGGGGCGAAGGTCGGCTGTTCTCTTCCAGAATCATGCCATTGGCGAAAGGCGAAAAATGCCCGTCGGCCCGTCGCGCAGCGGCGAGCCGGCGGACTCCGGATAGGTCCATTCCTTCCTTTGCCCCACAGTCCCATCCGGCTGGGCCCCATCGCAGAAACGGTCATGCACCCGACACGGCCCCGTGCGGGTTGACTCCATGGGGCCCCATCGGGTATACTGGTGGCTGGAGACGGACGGTGTATCGGTGCGGTGGGCGACACCCAAACAGGAGTGCGGAGGAAAAGGCATGGCCCAGACAGGGCATTCGCGGTTTCGACGGATCATTTGCACAGTCGGCGTTACGGTTTCGCTTTGTTCGTTGGTCGCCGCCAGGACTATCTACGTGGACGATGACGTGTCTGTCTCGGGCGACGGTTCATCCTGGGCGGATGCCTACTCTACCCTTCAGGCCGCTTTGGCGGATGCACGTGAGGCCCAGGAATTGGTGGAGGTTCATGTCGCCCAAGGCGTCTATCGGCCCGATCGAGACTCGGTTCATCCGGAGGGGACGAGAGACCGGAACGCCAGTTTCTGTCTGATCGATAACGTGGCAATCATAGGCGGATTTGCCGGTGTTGGCGAGCCTGATCCGAATGTCAGAGATGTGACGCGGTATGAGAGTATTCTCTGCGGCGATCTGGGGGGAGACGACATTCCCGTGGCTGATCCCTGCGATCTTCTGACTGAACGCACGCGCGATGAGAATGCGCACTATGTCGTGACTGCGGAATCGTGTGGAAGACCCACTGCCCTCGATGGTTTCACCATCCGATCCGGCGCCGATGCCGCGATGTACCTGCCGGAGTATATCATCCCATGCCGTCCATCCATCAGGCAGTGTACCTTCATGGGCAACCGTGGTCCGGCGGTGTACTTGTTCGAGGGGGTAGAGCCGGAGTTGATCAATTGCCTGTTCTGTCGAAATGCCGCGAGTGGGGGGCCCGGCGTGACAGCCGTCTTGGGGCGTGGCCCCCATCCTGAGGCTGATGGGTTCGTGGTCAGGGGATGTACCTTCGCACGGAACTATGGAATGCGCACAGGCGGCGCAATGAACATTAGAGCGGGGGCGGCAGCCATCATAGAGGATTGCACCTTCTCGAATAACGCAGCCCAGACTGGGGGGGCCATATACAGTATAGCTCAAGAGAACATCGTGAATTGCCGCTTCAGTCAGAACACGGCTGATCAAGCGGGTGGGGCTGTCTATCTGGGTGGGAAGGGAGCGACGGTAGCATCCTGTACCTTCTCTGGCAATAGGGCCCCTGAGGGCAGGGCATGCCATGCGGCAAGACAGGTGAGACTCGAAATCTCCAATTCAATCCTATGGGACGGCGGGGATGAGGTCTTCGCGGCAGAAGGCACATCAGTAGCAGTGACGTACAGTGATGTCCAGGGTGGATGGCTCGGTGAAGGGAACGTAGATCTCGATCCATGCTTCGCCAGCTTGCCGTATTGGGATCCTAATCGTACACCGAACGACCCTGAGGACGACTTCTTCGCCGAGGGGGACTACCATCTGAAAAGCCAGGCGGGACGGTGGGATCTGAACAGCCAAGACTGGGTCTTGGATGGTGTGACCAGTCCATGCATCGACGCGGGGGACCCGAACAGCCCTGTGGGCGACGAACCGGCTCCCAATGGCGGACGGATCGATATGGGGGCTTATGGCGGGACTGCGGAGGCGAGCAAGTCGCTTTCGATTTCCTGCTTCTCCGGCAAGTACGGCGGCGGGGACGGGACGGCGGGGGACCCTTATCTGATCTTTACGGCCGAGCAGTTCGACGCGATTGGGGCCGAACCTGCCGACTGGGACAAGCATTTCAAGCTCATGGCCGACATCGATCTGAGCGGCTATCCAGGGCACGAGCTTCACCTCCTCGGCATTGACGAAGCCAGTCCCTTCTCGGGCGTCTTCGACGGCGACGGGCACAATATCTCCGGTCTCGGCCGCAACAGCACCCAGGAGTACACCAGCGGGGCCCTCTTCGGATGTCTCACCGGCACGGTCAAAGGCGTCGGCCTGATCGATCCGAACGTGGGCGGACGGCTGCTGTACTACACCGGCTCGCTCGTCGGCGACAATCACGGCACGATCAGCAACTGCTACGCCCACGACGTCAACGTCGTCGGCGCGGGCTGGTATGCGGGCGGTCTCGTCGGACGCAACATGGGCACGATCGCCGACTGCAACTCGACCGGCTTGGTTCACGACCGCAGCGCGGGCGGCCTCGTCGGTCGAAACGGAGGCACAATCATGGGCAGCCGCTCGGCGGCCGTCGTCTCCGCGGACGCCATCGCCGGCGGGCTCGTGGCCAGCAACGTCAGCGGCACGATCTCGAACTCATGTTCGACAGGAACCGCCACCGGGGACGACAGGACCGGCGGCCTCGTCGGAAACAACTACGAAGGGACCATCACCTGCTGCTACTCGTCGGCCACGGTCGTCGGCAACGACGGCGTCGGCGGTTTGGTCGGCGAGAACTGGCAGGGGCTCGTCACGAACTGCTATTCGGCGGCCAATGTCAAAGGCGACCGTCTGACCGGCGGCGTCGTCGGAGACAGCGGCGGCGGGGCGATCACCAACTGCTACGCGATGGGCCCGACAACAGGCCGTTGGCCCGTCGGCGGAATCACGCACTGGCGCCACGACGACGATGTCGTGACAGGATGCTTCTGGGACATGGAGACCACCGGCTGTTCCCTGAGCGCGGCGGGCACAGGCAAGACGACCGTCGAAATGCAGACGGCGGCCACCTTCCTCGCCGCGGGCTGGGACTTCGTCGGCGAGACAGCCAACGGCTCATCCGACGTCTGGCGGATCGTCGAAGGAGAGGATTATCCGCGGCTGTTCTGGGAGCTTGCCGACGTCGGGAATTGACCCCATTGGGAGGGCAATTCCTGGACAGTTCGATGTGATGAGCCGCTAGGCTGCGGGAGTCTCCCAATCCTCCATCGCTAGTCCCTCGATTCGTCCGAACTCCTTCGTATTGTGGGTGACCAGAGTCAACTCGTGAGCTAGTGCCGTCGCGGCAATCAGCAGATCGTTTGGGCCGACGGGCCTTCCGATGGCTTCGAGCTGCAAACGGATTCCCGCATACGCGTCAGACGCTCTTTCGTCGAAGGGCAGGCAAGGAAACCCCTTGAAGAAGTGGAGCAGTCTCTCCATATTCCTCTCCGGCTGTGCGCTCTTGAGAGCGCCATAAAGCAGCTCCGTCCTGACAACGGAACACAAGGCCGTTTGCCCGAACGATGACCTATCGAGAGTCTGGCGGATGTTCTTCGACTGTCCGTTCAGATACCGGATGCAGACGTTCGTGTCGAGCAGATACTTCATCGCATAATCTCGCGACTCTCGGGATGTCCTTGTTCCCCCCTGGAGAGGGGTGCGTCGGAACAACACCCGTATGTGCTGGCGATGAAACTATGCCAATCCATGGGGGGGACTACCTCGGCGGAGAGGGCGGCTGCCTCCTTGCACACGCCATTCTCGAGCAGCTTGATGATGCCGTAGAGCAATTCGAGATGTTCGCTTCTGGCTTTATCGATTTCGCTCTTGAGCAATTGGCGGCTGACCATATCGACTCCACAAGCTTCGCCCGGTCACGTAATGATCCCAGGCGACGACGTCGCCTGCAAATCCATACGACAATCATACCAGATTTCGGTGAGGAAAATCTGGCATAATTGTCGAATTCGCGATCTGCAGCATCTATCGCGACAGCGACTCCTGGAGCTTCTCCGCTTTTTCGAAGACGAAGCCGTGGGCGTCGGCGTCGACGCGGATCGAGTCGCCGTCGTTGAATTTGCCCGCGAGCAGCTCCATCGCCAGCGGGTTCTCCATCTGCTGCTGGATCGTCCGCTTGAGCGGCCGGGCGCCGAAAACCGGGTCGTAGCCCTGCTCCATGATCAGCTCCTTGGCCTTGTCCGTGAATTCCAGGCGGATCTTGCGGTCCTTGAGCCGGTCGGACAGGTAGCCGAGCTGGATGTCGACGATCTTCTTGAGGTGCTCGCGACTGAGCATGTGGAAGACGATCACCTCGTCGATCCGGTTGAGGAACTCGGGCTTGAAGGTCTTCTTCAGCACGTCCTTGACGTGGGCCTCGATCTCCCAGTCCGCGCCTTGTTCCTCCGTCAGCTTCTGGATCTGCTGGCTGGCGATGTTGCTGGTCATGATGATGACGGTGTTCTTGAAGTCCACCGTGCGGCCCTTGCCGTCGGTGAGCCGGCCGTCGTCGAAGACTTGCAGCAGGACGTTGAACACGTCCGGGTGCGCCTTCTCGATCTCGTCGAGCAGGATCACCGAGTACGGTTTCCGCCGGACGGACTCCGTGAGCCGGCCGCCTTCCTCGTAGCCGACGTAGCCCGGAGGGGCGCCGATGAGACGGGCCACGGAATGTTGCTCCATGAACTCGCTCATGTCGATGCGGATCATCGCGTTGGGGTCGTTGAACAAAAAGTCCGCGAGGGCCTTGGCCAGCTCTGTCTTGCCGACGCCGGTGGGACCCAGAAACAGGAACGTTCCGATCGGTCGATTCGGGTCGGACAGACCCGCTCGGCTTCTGCGGACCGCATTGCACAAGGCGACGACCGCCTCGTCCTGGCCGACAACGCGCTTGCGGATCTGCTGCTCCATGCTCATGAGCCGCTCGCGTTCGCCGGTGAGCAGCCGCGAGACCGGGATGCCGGTCCACTTGGCGACCACCTGGGCGATGCTCTCCTCGGTCACCTCGTTGTGCAGCATCTTGGCCTTTTCAGCCTTGACCAGTTGATCCTCGCGCTGCGCCAGCTCCTTCTTGAAGTTGGCGATGGTCTCGTATTTCAGGCGGGCGGCTTTCTCCAGGTCGCCGCGGCGCTGGGCGTCCTCGAACTGCATCTCGGCCTCTTCGATCTGCTGCTTGAGGGCCTTGATCTGGTCGATGCCGCCTTTCTCCATTTCCCACTGGGCGGTGAGCTTATGGTTCTGCTCTTCCAGGTCCGCCAGTTGTTTCTCGGCCTTTTGGAGGCGGTCCCGGCTGGCGGCGTCCTTCTCCTTCTTGAGGGCTTCCCGCTCGATCTGGAGCTGCATGATCCGCCGCCGGATGTCGTCCAGTTCCGCAGGCACGGAGTCGTTCTCGATCCGCAGTTTGGAGGCGGCCTCGTCGATCAGGTCGATGGCCTTGTCCGGCAGCCAGCGGTCGGTGATGTATCGCTGCGACAGGGTGGCTGCCGCGACGATCGCGGCGTCCGTGATTCGCACGCCGTGATGCGTTTCGTAACGGTTCTTCAGGCCGCGAAGGATAGCGATCGTCGCTTCGATGCTGGGCGGCTCCACCAGGATGGGCTGGAATCGCCGTTCCAGGGCCGCATCCTTCTCGATGTGCTTGCGGTATTCGTCGATGGTCGTCGCGCCGATGCACCGCAGCTCGCCTCTTGCCAGCGAGGGCTTGAGCAGGTTGCCGGCATCCATAGCGCCTTCGGCTCCGCCGGCCCCGACGACCGTGTGCAGCTCATCGATGAACAGGATGATCTGCCCCTCGGCGGCGATGACCTCCTTGAGCACGGCTTTGAGCCGGTCTTCGAACTCGCCGCGGTACTTGGTTCCCGCGATCAGGGCGCCCATGTCCAGGCTGATGACGCGCTTGTTCTTAAGTCCCGCCGGCACGTCGCCTGCGACGATTCGCTGCGCCAGGCCCTCGACGATCGCGGTCTTGCCGACGCCGGGCTCGCCGATCAGGACGGGGTTGTTCTTGGTCCGCCGGTTCAGGACCTGCATGCACCGCCGGATCTCTTCTTCGCGGCCGATCACCGGGTCGAGCTTGCCCTTGCGGGCCATCTCCAGCAGGTCGATGCCGTACCGTTCCAGGGCCTTGTACTTCTCTTCGGGGTTCTGGTCGGTGATCTTCGCGCCGCCTCGAATGTCGACCAGGGCGCTCTGGATCTTGTCGGCTGTGACGGAGTTGAGCGTGAGGATCTCCTTCGCGTCGCTCTTGATCGAGGCCAGCGAGAGCAGCAGGTGCTCGACGCTGAGATACTCGTCGCCCATCTTGTCGGCGCGGTTCTGAGCGTCCAGCACGATCTGGTTGAAGACCGGGTCGGGCATCATCTGGCCGGCGCTGGTGCCCTGGGCCAGATGGCTCAGCTCGTCTTCCGTCATGCTCTTGATGCGGCCGACGTTGGCGCCGATCTTCTTGAAGATCATCTCGGTCACGCCGCCCTCGTCGCTGAGCATCGCGCTGAGCAGGTGCAGGGGCGAGAGCACGGTATGGGACTTGGCCATGGCGATCTGCTGGGCGGTCGCTAGGGCCTCTTGGGCTTTGAGTGTGAATTTCTCGAATTTCATTTCTCAGTCCTCGTTGTAAGCACAGGATTTCGCCAGGCTGCCTACGCACGTTCATTGGGTTGGGTGTGCAAATCGCGTGCCCGGGCGGGCGAAATCGCTAAGTCGCTGTTCTGAAACCAATTATGCGTCTGGGAGGGTCCGGAAGGAGTGCCAAACTGGCAGGTGTGCGCCCCGTCGGCTGCCGAGGACGCTGCTTCAATCGAGGGAGAGATCCCGGATCATCCAACGTCTGGCTACCATGCCCCCGGCTCTCGGTCAACTATACGGAATCGTGGGGAATTCAGTTCGGATGGCTGGATGGCGGGTTTGAAACCCGCCCCCACTGGACGGGCGCGAGACCCGGTGGTAGGATCGAACCCAATTCAACGACTTGGCAGAACTGGAGGACTACAGAATGCCATCCATGATGCTCGCAGCGTACATGACCGCCGCTTTGTGGATCTCGCAGACGCCGGCGATCGAGACCAAACCTTTCCACGCCTGGGCCCCGACTCCGCCGATGGGCTGGAACAGTTGGGATTGCTTCGGAGCCACCGTTACCGAAGAACAGACCAAGGCCAACGCCGACTACATGGCCGAGCACCTCGCCGCCCACGGCTGGCAATACATCGTCGTCGACATCCAGTGGTACGAGCCGCAGTCGCAGGGCTGGGATTACGCCCGCAATGCCAAGCCCGTACTCGATGAGTACGGCCGCCTGTGGCCTGTCGTGGCCAAGTTCCCCTCGTCGGCCGACGGCAAGGGCTTCAAGCCGCTGGCGGACTACGTGCACGGCAAGGGCCTGAAGCTTGGAGTCCACCTGATGCGGGGCATCCCGCGTGAGGCTGTCAAACGCGACTGCCGCGTGCTCGGCGCCGATGTCACGGCCTCCGCGATCGACAACACCGCCAGCACGTGCCCGTGGAATCCGGACATGTACGGCGTCGACATGTCCAAGCCCGGCGCCCAGGCCTACTACGATTCGGTCTTCAAGTTGCTCGCCCAGTGGGAGGTCGATTATGTGAAGGTGGACGACCTCTCGCGTCCTTACCATCCCCAGAAGCCCGAGATCGAGGCGATCCGCAAGGCCATCGACGCCTGCGGCCGGCCGATCGTGCTGAGCACCTCGCCGGGAGCCACGCCGTTCGAAGCCGCAGGCCACGTTGCGACGCACGCGAATCTCTGGCGGCTCACCGACGACTTCTGGGACAGTTGGCCGCTCCTGAAGCAGGAATTCGCGATCTGCGATCGCTGGTCGCCGTACGTCGGGCCGGGCCATTGGCCGGACCCCGACATGCTCCCGTTGGGCGCGATCCACGTTGGGCCGCAGATGAACAAGGGCTGGACGAAGTTCACCCGCGACGAGCAGGTGACGCTGATGACGCTCTTCTCCATGGTCCGCGCGCCTCTGATGTTCGGCGGGCACCTGCCCTGGAACGACGAGTTCACGCTGTCGCTGATCACGAACGACGAAGTGCTCGCCGTCGATCAGCACAGTCTCAACAACCGGCAGCTCTCTCGCCAGGATGACCTGGTCGCCTGGATCGCCGATGTGCCGGACTCGTCGGACAAGTACCTGGCCCTCTTCAACGCCCGCGATCCTGGGGATGGCTTCGATCACGCCAAAGCCCTGTTCACCAGCGAAATCCTCCGCGGCCGGTTGAATCGATCAGTCGACGTCACGGCCGACATCCGCGGCGCACGCAAACTGTTCCTTGTGGTCTCCACGACCGCCGATGGATTCGACAACGATCACGCCGACTGGATCGAGCCGCGACTGATCGGCCCCGGCGGCGAGAAGAAACTCACGGATCTCAAGTGGGTGAAGGCCACGGCGGGTTGGGGCCAGGCCGCCGTCGGCAAAAACGCCTCGGGCCAGGACCTCACGCGGGACGGCAAGCCGGTCGCGTTCGGCATCGGCACGCACGCGCCGTCGGTGATCGAGTACGATCTTCCCGAGGGCTACGGGACGTTCAAGGCGACCGGTGCCCTGGACGCGGGCAGTCGCGGCAGGGGATCGGTCCAGTTGTTCGTCTATTCGGACAAAGCGGTCGTGCCCATGCCGGAGAATGCGACGGTCACGGCGTCCCTGGCGGACGCAGGTTTCGCCGACAAGGTCCGCATCCGCGATCTCTGGTCGCACCAGGATCTGGGCGTCTTCGAGAAAAGTTTTTCCCGGGACATCGCTTTTCACGGCGCCGGCCTGTACCGGGTTTCACCGGTTCAGATGCCGCTGAAGGTTGCGTTCGAGGGGAAGGCGTCTGAGCACAAATGGGCATTAAAGGATCTGGATTCGCAGTTGCCCTCCGACTGGTCCGACTACCAGTTCCTGGTCCTGGAGTGGAAGACCTCGACGCCGCAGCGATTCTCGTTGTGGCTGCATACCGCCGAGGGCAAACGCCGCATCATGATCCAGCCCCTCGGCCAGAACGTCTGGCTGCGGGCTTCTATTCCGCTGCAATACTTCAAGGGCAAGGACCAGCGGGGCATGGACCTGGCCTCGACCAATAACCGACGCACGAACTCGTTCTGGATGGGCGTCTGGGGCCCGTTCGGCCAATTGAAAGACGTCGAGGCTCTCAGCGTGGCGATGGAATATCCGCTGAATTCGCCCACGCTGGAGATCCGCTCGATCAAGCTGGCCAAGGAGGACGCGGGCTCGGAATTCCTGGAGGGCCAGCCTGTCGTCGATGAGTTCGGCCAGTGGGCCCATGCGGACTGGCCTCGCAAGATCAGGAGCCGCGAGCAATTGCAGAAGGAGATGGCCGAAGAGCAGAAGTCCCTGGCGGGCGGCGACGAATTCGGCTACTGCGAGTACGGCGGCTACAAGAACACGCAGGCGAAGGCGACCGGCTTTTTCCGCGTCGAGCAGATCGATGGCCGCTGGTGGTTCGTGGACCCGCACGGGCATTTGTTCCTCTCCACCGGCGCCGATTGCATCGGGCCGGTCCGGGGACGAGACGGAGAGCAGGGGGGCAACGCGACTCTTGTTTATCAACGCATGGATGCCTGGGGCATGAACACGATTGGCAACTGGTCGTCCTTACGTCCGACCGACGACGGCCGGCGAAAGGCCTACGTTGTGTCGTTCCGCGGCCCTCGGGCGAAGACGATGTACCTGGGCATGCCCGACGTATATTCGGAGGAATTCGCCCGCGGCATCGATCAGGCCGCCGCGAGCCAGTGCCCCCAGTACAAGAGCGACCCGTGGCTGCTGGGCTATTTCCTCGGCAACGAGCCGCCTTGGGAGGGACGCGAAAGCGAGATGGTAGACATGTTCCTCAACGGCCCCGCGACGGCCACGCAAGCCAGGCTCAAGGAGTACCTCGCCCAGGGCGATACTCCCCGGCGTCGTGAGGGATTCGTTCATGGCATGTTCGAGCGGTACCTGACCTTGATGGGCGACGCGATCAGGAAATACGACCCGAACCATCTGAATCTGGGCATTCGCTTCGGCGGCACGCCCGCCCCGGCCGTCATGCAGATGGGCAAGGCCTTCGACGTCTGCAGCCTCAACGTTTACGAATATGAGCCGACGGCGCAGTTGAAAGCGCTCTACGAGGCCACGGGTCGGCCGATCCTCATCGGCGAGTTCCACCTCGGCGTGCCCGCCGACGGCCTGGGCGCCGGCCTCGTCCAGACCGCCAGCCAGGCCGAGCGGGCCAAGGGCTATCGTTATTACATGGAGCAGGCGGCGGCGTTGCCCGGCTTCCTCGGAGCCCACTGGTTCCAGTGGAGCGACGAGCCGGTCCTGGGCCGCATGGACGGCGAGAACTACAACATCGGACTCGTGGATGTCACGGACCGTCCCTATCCCGAGATGATCGACGCCCTCAAGACGACGCACAAGCGTCTGTACGACGTTCACAGCGGCAAGCAGACGCCCTTCGCGGAGCGGCCGAAGGCGTCCTCGGCCGGCACGCCCGAATCGCCCTGGCGGACGCCGGAAGACAACCCATGACTATCCGCCCCATCGACGGACTCGCACAACGCGGGCCGTACAGGGGAAGTGCGGAGGTGCATTGACGATGAGTAATCGTTGACATCCCTCCGCGGGAGGGATATACTCGCAATCGCCTGCGCCCGTAGCTCAGTTGGATAGAGCAACGGATTTCTAATGCGGGCCCGCACTTCTGTAAGTTCTGCTCCTGAAACCACTTGTGCTTATGCCATAAAGACTTACGCGCATGAGCCGAGACCCGCCGAGGCGTCAACCGAGAGCGAAACGAGCAATGTTGGCGCGCGTTTGGCGCGCAGAAGAGCCCAGTTGTGGAAAGCCGGTCCTCCTTTCACAACCTCGGAGGCGAGTGTGGAACAGAGTTGGGTGGCGTCTTGGCTCGGAGCGACGTAACTGCACGAGCCCACCCAAATGAAAGGGACAGGGGACAGGGGGCGGGGGGGTCTCGAACACCCCCGGCTGGCGCTGTCAAAAACGCGGATTTCGGCAGAGGCCGGCGCAGAACCCGACGCACACGATGCGCCGCAGCCCCCGAAAGATCTTGACTTGGCTTTCATCCTGCATCACTGGCACGAACTGAGCCCCGAAATCCGCAACGCAATCACCCATATGGTCCATGCGTCGGTTCAGTTGCAGAACAAGGACGCCCGCCCGTAGTCTCGGCGGGTCTGGCTGCTGCTGTCGCCCATAGCCCGGCAGCCGGCTCGTCGGATCGGGGCCCCGGAGGGCCTACGGCGGGCGATCTCGCGCCCCGGTCCAAAGCTCGGGCCAGACTGCAACGGCGCAAGCGTGGGCGTGACAGGGGGGCCGTCGGGCGATCCATCTGATGTGCTCAATGAACCTGTGCGTTGAACGGTCACGCGTCAGACAGGCCGTCAGTTCGAGATCTTACCCTTGCGACGCCGACCTCGCGGCCCCGCTGCTCAGACGCTTGAAGTTCGACGAGGCCAAGCTCGACGACGTCTGTGCCGCCATCCACAGCCTCATCAAGCTCCCCGACCCCGCCGGCCGCACGCTCTCGGCCATCGAAATGGACGAAGACCTCGAGCTCTACCGCGTCTCGTGCCCCATCGGCGTCATCGGCGTGGTCTTCGAATCCCGCCCCGACGCCCTCGTCCAGATCTCGACCCTCTGCCTCAAGTCCGGCAACGCCTGCCTCCTCAAGGGCGGCTCCGAAGCGGCCCACACCAACCGCATCCTCGCCGACACCATCGCCCGCGCGG
>JBDKUU010001040.1:0-3674 GCA_039679525.1 Phycisphaerales bacterium
GATCGTGGCGGCCGACGCCAAGGGCGGGACCACGGTGACGCCGTACTCGGACGACCCGCAGCCGAACTTCGCGTACTTCGTGTACGACGGCGTGCCGGGCTGGCAGGGGGCGGTGCAGCCGGGCGCGACGCCCGTGATCGAGTTTCCCGCGGAGGTCATGCGGAGCCTGCCCGTCTACCACTTGATCAGCAAGAAGGCGGACGTCGAGGATTCCACGTGGCTGTCGAAGTACAGCGGCAGCGAGTACCGCTGGTACGGCACGCTCGTCTACGACGGCGAGGTCTACGACCACATCCGCTATCGCGCTAGAGGCGGAGTTTGGCGATACGCAATGGCGAAAAATATGTGGAAGGTCGATTTTCAACGCGGGCACTACTTCCAGGCCCGCGACGACTACGGCAATCCATATGACACGAAGTGGGGCAAGCTGAACTTCTCGGCCTGTATCCAGCAGGGCAGCTTCGGGCAGCGGGGCGAGCAGGGGATGTTCGAGGCGGTCTCGTTCCGGATGTTCAACCTGGCCGGCTGCCCGGCCTCGAAGACGAACTACGTTCATTTCCGGATCATCGACGAAGCGTCTGAGGACGGCACGAAGAACGCCGCCCATTCGCCGATCACGAGCCAGGGCACGCAATACGACGGCGACTTCTGGGGCCTGTACCTGACCATCGAGCAGATGGACGGCCAATTCCTCGACGAGCACGGCCTGCCCGACGGGAATTTATATAAGCTCGAGGGCGGCGGGTCGCTCAACAACCAGGGGCCGACGCAGCCCTCGAACGGCTCGGACCTCAGCGCGTTCACGGCCGCCTATCGCGGCAACGCCTCCGCCGACTGGTGGCAGAAGAACGTCAACCTCGACGCCTACTACGCATATTACGCGGTCTACCAGGCCATCCACCACGGCGACATCACCGAGAAGAACTGGTTCCTCTACCACCATCCCGAAACGAACCAGTGGTGGCAGCTCCCCTGGGACCTCGACCTGACCTGGACAACTTACTACAACGGCACGGAGACCGGCAACGGTCTGACCGACCCCTTCCGCCGGGCCGGCGTGCTCAACAACGCCGTCATCGACATCGCGAACAAAAACCGCCTCCGCGAGGTCGTCGACCTGCTCTTCAACACCGACCAGGCGAACCAGTTGATCGACGAATACGCCGCGGTCATCAACGACCCCGCGGGCGGCTTGTCCATGGTCGACGCCGACCGCTGCATGTGGGACTATCACTGGGCCGTCGGGAACGCCGCCTATCCGAAGTATCTCGACCAGCAGGCCAGCTTCAAGGCGGGCCAGGGCTACTTCTACCAGGAGGCGGCGCACCGCGGCTACGAGCGGAGCTTCGAGGGCATGATCCGCGTGATGAAGGACTACGTGGTCGAGCGGGTCGCTTATCTCAACGACAGGGCCGCCGACGCCGCGATTCCCAACACGCCGGTGATTGCGTCCACCGCCCCAGAGGGCTTCCCGGCCAACGCCCTGACCTTCACCGTCGCGCCTTTTTCGGACCCGCAGGGCGCCGGCACCTTCGCCGCGATGAAGTGGCGAATCGCCGAGGTCGCCGCCGGCTCGCAGGCTCCCGCGGAGAACGGCGCCGGCGCAATCACCCTCCTGGGCGACGGCTCCACCTGGCGATATTTCAAGGGCATGACCGAGCCCTCCGCCACGCAGGGCGCCTGGCGACAGCTCGGCTTCGACGACTCCGCCTGGCTCTCGGGCCAGGCCGCCATCGGCTTCGGCGAGACCTTCCTCGCGAAGGTCCTGTCCGACATGCGGGGCAACTATTCCAGCCTCTACCTCCGCAAAACCTTCGACGTGACCAGCCTCGATCTGCTCGGCAAGCTGGTCCTGAATATCATGTTCGATGATGGAGTCAATGTCTGGCTCAATGGCAGATTGGCGTTTCAATACAATGTCGGTGGAGAGAACTTGCCGTGCGATGCCATCGCCGCGAGTGTATTGACGCCCGAAGTCACCGAGCTCATCGAATACAACCTCGGCGATCCCTTGCCTTGGCTCGTCCAGGGCCGCAACGTGATCGCGATCCAGGTGCTCAATTCCTCCCTCTCTGACAGCTCCGACTGCTTCATCGACCTGAGCCTCTCCGGCGAGAAGTCGCAGGATGTCACGCAGCCCGGCCAGCCGGTGACGCCCAGCGTCGTTCGTCGACAGCCCGGCAAGTACGAGATCGAGCCCGCCTGGGAGAGCGGCGAAATCAAGACGTTCGCCAACGACATTACGATTCCGGCTTCCGCCGTGCGGCCCGGCCGGACCTATCGCGTCCGCTGCCGCATGGAGGACGACACCGGCCGCTGGAGCAAATGGTCCAGCCCCGTCCAGTTCGTCGCAGGGGAACCCGTCGCGGCGGGCATCCTGGCGGATCTGCGGATCACGGAATTGATGTACCACCCGCCCGAGACGGACTCCGGCGTCGATGGCGAGGAATTCGAATTCATCGAACTCAAGAACGTCGGCGACGAAACGCTCGATCTGAGCACCGTCTCCTTCACCAACGGCATCGCGTTCAACTTCGCTTTCGGCGCGGTCAAGAGCCTTGGCCCGGGCCAGTTCGTCCTGGTCGTCAAGAACAAGCAGGCGTTTCTCTCCCGCTACGGCCAGGCCCTCTCCGTGCTCATCGCGGGCGAGTACTCGGGCAAGCTCGCCAACGACGGCGAGACCGTCTCGCTCGTCGACACCTGGAACGGCACGATCGCCGAGTTCGAATACGGCGACGGCCGCGGCTGGCCCCTGGCGGCCGACGGCGGCGGTCATTCGCTGGTCCCGCTGGATTCGGCGGTGCTCGATGAGCCGCGAGGCTCGCTGAATTACCCCGGCAACTGGCGGGCGAGCACGTATCTGGCGGGCTCCCCGGGCCGGGACGATCCGACGCCGGTCGCGAGCGTGCTGATCAACGAGCTCCTGGCCGATCCCGGTGCAGCGGACAAAACCGCCGACGACTGGGTCGAACTCTATAACCCGACCGATGCCAGCGTGAATCTCGCCGGCTGGTTCTTGAGCGACGATCGCGAAGACCTTTCGAAGTGCGCCATTCCGGCCGGACCGATCGCCGCCCACGGCTACGCGGCGTTCGACGTCGCAGGTTTCGGCCTGAGCCGGGACGGCGAGGAGCTGCTCCTATCGTATCTGCCCGGCACGGCCGAGAGCCGTATCGCGGATGCTGTCCAGTTCAAGGCCCAGGAGCCCGGCGTCTCGCTCGGCCGCTACCCGGACGGCGGGGACTACTGGTTCCGATTGACGCCGTCGCCCGCCGGGGCCAACGCGGACCCGGTTGCCGACGTGATGATCGACGAGCTGATGTACCATCCCATCGATCCCAACGAGGAATACGTCGAGCTGTACAACCCGCTGAGCCGCAAGATCGATCTCGGCGGATCGGTCGCATGGCGTCTCGACGGGGCCGTGGATTTCAGGTTCCCGGTCGGCACGTGGATTCCCGCGGGCGGCCGGCTCGTGGTCGTGGGCTTCGATCCCGAGGTGGAGACCTCGCGGCTCGTGGCCTTCTTCGTGGCCTACAAAATCAATCCGTCGTCCGGGGCCGTGCGGGTCGTCGGCCCGTGGAAGGGCGACCTCTCGAATCGAGGCGCGCGAGTGGCCCTGGAGAAGACGCTGCCCGGCGACAACTCGGCCGATCCGGCCGCCTGGGCACTCG
>JBDKUU010001041.1:0-2677 GCA_039679525.1 Phycisphaerales bacterium
GGTCCGCCGGCACTTTGAATACCGTCGCGCCCGATATCGAACCGACCAGCGCAGACAGAATGACCCCGAACAGAAATGCTCTCTTCATGATCCTGCCCTTTCCCCTCACACAAGCGAGATTTTCATCGCGCCAACACACACAGGTGGTATCGCAGCCAACGCCTTTCAGTCCCCGCTTATACCAGATTTCGTCCGCCATCGCAAGGACTATCTGTCTCATAATAGGACGTGTCCCGGCCCGTTTTGTTACAGGTTCCGATTGAAAAAACGAGAACCGCCGCCGATAATCGCGGCAATGGACTGGATTTACGGATCAATGGGCTCGTTGACCCCGGACCGTCGCGACGCGGCGCCCACGGCGACAGGGTCCAAGCTTGGAAAGGACATGACGATGCGGGGATTCCTGCGAACGCTGTTGATGCTGATCTGCCTGGCCGGGACATTGGCCGGTTGCTCCCGATCGTCGGAACGTCAGGAGCCCGGGACATTACAGCCCGGGTCTGTCTCCGAGGACGTAGTCGCGGAGTCCGCGAGGGATATCCCCGTTCTCCATGACGTCGATGTCGTGGTCGTCGGAGGCGGCTCCGGAGCTGTCGCGGCCGCCGTCGCGGCAACGGAGAATGGGGCCAGAGTCTTCCTGGCCGCTTCCCGACCCTATCTGGGCGAGGACCTCTGCAGCACGTACCGCCTGTGGCTGGAGCCCGACGAAGAGCCGACGTCCCCCCTGGCGGCGGCTCTCTTCGCCGAGCCGAACACGGCGGGTTCCTTTCGCAACACAATCCCGTTCACCTATCAGGCGGATGTCGAGTCGGCCGCCCAACACAGGGACTCGCCTCAGTCGACAGCCCTGCGGGACAACAAATGGCACGGCGCCCCTTCGCAAAGCGTTCAGTACGACGGCGACGTCAATTTCACCATCGACCTGGGCGGCGAGCAATCCGTCGGCAGAGTGCATTTGATGGCATACCAAAGGGCTGACGATTTCGAAGTCGCCGAGGTCGCCGTGTCCGCCGGCGACGACAAGGAACATTGGCAGCCCGTCGCCGTCGTCGCCAACAAGCGGCTGGAGGACGGAGGGTTCGAACAAGCCGCGATTCCCCTGTCGGCCGAAGTCGATCGGAAGGCCCGGTATCTCAGGCTGGCCGTCCACAAGACGCCCGAGGCCAAGCGAGTGCTTCTGGGCGAGATCGTTATCGAAGGCCCTCAGCAGCCAGTGACTCGCCGAGCGTATCGAAACCCGCCGACGCCGATGCAGGTCAAACGCGTCCTCGATGACGCCCTGCTCAACGCGGGCGTTCAATTCCTCTACGGCTGCTACGCGACCGAACTCCTCGTGGACCACAAAGGCAAACCCGCGGGAATCGTCATGGTCAACCGCTCGGGCCGTCAGGCCGTCAGAGCCAAGGTGATCATCGACGCCACGCCGCGGGCAAGCGTCGCCAGGATGGCCGGCGCCCGCATGGACCCCTACCCGGCGGGCACCCACACTTTCAAGCGAATCGTCGTCGGTGGCCGGCCCGCCGACCTCCCGCGAGTGCCCACCCGCCAGATGCCGACGCCTGTCTACGACCACGAGGGAAGGATCCATCAGGCCATCGAGTACACGCTCGATCTGCCGATGAATGACGGCTCGTTCGCCTCCTACGCGAGGGCCGAGCAGCTCGCCCGCGACATGACGTGGGACCGCGAGCAGGTGGACTCCTCCGAGACGCTCTTCGAGATTCCCGCAGACCGCATCAAAGGCAGAGCCCTCCAGTGCTGCGCGTGGCCGGGCGCGGACAAGGTGGATCTGGACGTTTTTCGGCCGGACCACGTCGAGCGGCTTTACGTCCTGTCCGGCTGCGCGGACGTGACGCGGAACGCCGTCGATCAATTGCTGCGGCCTTTGGAAGTCATGGGGGTCGGCGAGCGAATCGGCAAAGCGGCCGCGGCCGATGCGAAGAAGGTCCCCTCGCCGGACGGCGTGAAAGTCGCCGTGAGGAACGGCCGGCCCATGACGTCGGGCGACGTTCGCGACGATCCGACGTGGATGCGGATCGGTCCCAGGAACGCCCACGTGAAAGCCGCGGACAGCGTCCTGCCGGTGCTGGGCCGCTATGACGTCGTGGTCGTCGGAGGCGGCACCGGAGGCGCCCCGGCCGGCATCGCGGCGGCCCGCCAGGGGGCGAAGACCCTCGTCGTGGAATACCTCCATGGACTGGGCGGCGTCGGCACGATGGGCCTGATCGGCCAATATTACTATGGATACCGTGAAGGCTTCACGAAGGAAATCGATCAGGGGGTAGCTGAACTCAGCGGCGAGGGCCCGAAATCCGCGTGGAACAGCCAGGTCAAGATCGAATGGTACCGTCGGGAGCTTCGCAAGGCCGGCGCCGACATCTGGTACGGCGTCCTCGGCTGCGGGGCGTTCGTAGAAGGCAACCGGGTCAAGGGAGTCGTCGTGGCTACACCATACGGCCGGGGCGTCATCCTGGCCAAAGCGATTGTGGACTCCACCGGCAGCGCGACGATCGCCGCCGCCGCGGGGGCCGAGTGCATTTATACCGGCGGCGAGCACATCGCCGTCCAGGGGACGGGCCTGCCCTATTGGGAACCCGGTGCCCGGTACACAAACACGGACTTCGCCTTCATCGACGACCTCGACGTGATCGACGCATGGCAGTCGTTCCTGGCCGCC
>JBDKUU010001042.1:0-19120 GCA_039679525.1 Phycisphaerales bacterium
CGTTCGCCAACGGCCATTTCAACATTCGTGTTCCCGCCGGAGGGGCGGCCGAACTGGACGACCTCGGCAAGTCTCTCAACGAGATGGCGACGCAACTGGAGGATCGAATCGTCACCATCACCCGGCAGCGCAACGAGCTCGAGACAATCTTGTCGAGCATGATCGAAGGAGTCTTCGCGGTCGATGCGGCGGCGAATATCGTCAGTATCAACAAGGCGGCGGCGATGCTGCTCGGCGTCGATTCGGCCAAAGCTCAAGGTCATGCCGTCGAGGAGGTGGTCCGTAACTCCGATCTCCAACAATTCGTTCGCGATATTCTCGTCGCCGATTCGCCGATGGAGATCGACGTATCGTTCCCCGGCGCCGGCGAGCGGTTCTTCCATGTCCAGGGGGCCCGCCTGATCGATCCTCGCCGGGAACGAGCCGGCGCCGTCATCGTCCTCAGCGACATGACGCGCGTTCACCGCCTCGAGAATCTGCGCCGCGACTTCGTTGCCAACGTCTCCCACGAACTTCGGACGCCGGTGACGTCCATCCAGGGGTTTTCCGAAGCCCTCCAGGAGGGCGGCATGAGCGACATCGAACAAGCTCGCCGTTACGTAGGCATCATCGCCAAGCACGCCCAGCGGCTCAACGCCATTATCGACGACCTCCTGAGCCTGTCCCGTCTCGAAGATGGAACCGAGCGACGGTCCATTGCTTTCGAGAATCACAGACTCAAGGACGTCCTCTCCACCGCGATCGATCTATGCGACATCAAGGCCGAGCAGAAACAAATGAGGGTGGACCTTGTCTGCGAGGCCGATGTGGAGGCGCCGATCAACGCACCGCTTCTGGAGCAGGCGATCGTCAATCTCATTGACAACGCGGTCAAGTACAGCGAGCCCGGGACCTCTGTCGAGGTTCGTGTCGACCGACGGGGCGAAGAGATTGTCATCAGCGTCAAGGACGCCGGCTGCGGCATCCCCGCTGAACATCTGTCGAGGGTCTTCGAAAGATTTTACGTCGTGGACAAGAGCCGGAGCCGCAAGCTCGGCGGGACCGGCCTGGGCCTGGCGATTGTCAAGCATATCGCCCAGGTCCACGGCGGATATGTCACGGTCGAAAGCATACTCGGTAAAGGCAGCACCTTCGCCATTCATCTGCCTCGCGGTTGAATATGGGACGTCGCGTCATGCGTCCCATCCTCTGTAGTCACATCATCGAAGTCGACGAGTCCCGTCTGGGCGGCCCTCGTATTAGTGCTGATACCGTAATTTCTCGCCTGAAATAATCGAATTCTAACACAACGTTGATTCCTCTTTAACAGGACCTCGGTACTTGTGATGTCACGTATCGGCCTGCGGATCTTCGAGGTTGGCTCGGGGACGCGGCATGGATCAAGTGAGTTTGGGAGGCGTCAAGATGTCGATAGGACAACGGCGAAAATGGAGTTTGGGCCTGGGAGTTCTCTGTGCGGCGATGTTCCTGTGGCCGGCGATCGCGGGGGCACAGGAAGATGTGAACGATCTGAAGGCTCAGTTGCAGGCTCAGAAGCAGCGACAGGCCGAGCTGGAGGATAGGATCAATCAGTTGGAGGCCCGCCAGAAGCTCAAGGAACGGGCAGTGAATGAGAAGATCGAGCAGGCGGCTGCGGCTAAACCTCAGGAAGAGAAGAAGCCGGAGGCCATTCCGGAATCGTTGAAGTGGATCAGCAAGCTGAATCTGTACGGCGATTTCCGCTATCGCTACGAGTACATCGACGACGACAGTGCCGACGAGACTCGCAACCGCAATCGCATTCGCGCCCGGCTGGGACTGGACGCCAAAGTCAGCGACGAATGGAACCTGGGATTTCGCCTGGCCACTTCCTCCACGGGCAAAGACGGCGTCGGCGGCGATCCGGTCTCCACGAACCAGGACGTCGGCGAGGCGTTCTCCAAGAAGCCGATCTGGCTGGACCTGGCGTACCTCAACTACCATCCGGCCTGGTTCAAGGGCTTCAACGTGATCGCGGGCAAGATGCCCAACCCCTTCTACGCCGTCGGCAAGAACCAGTTGATCTGGGACAGCGATCTGACGCCGGAAGGCGGGGCTCTCACCTACAGCCACCCCTTCAGTGAGTCGACCAGCCTCAATCTCGCGGCGGGTGGGTTCTGGGTCAACGAGGAATTCCCCGGCGCCGACACATCGCTCTGGGGGCTCCAAGGTTACGTAAAGCACCAGTTCGATAAGCCCACGTACGTTCTGGCCGGCGCGAGCTGGTACGACTACGGCAATCTCCAGGGCTCCGAGAGTCTGGCCAACGAGTGGAAAGGCACGAACGACTTCTTCGGCAACACCGCCGCCCCGGGCAACGTCTTCGCCAGCGACTACGACCTGGTCGAGCTGTTCGCCGAGTTCGGCACCGCGATCGGCAAGCTGCCCGTCGCGGTCTTCGGCAACTGGGTCAACAACACCGTCGCCAGCACGAGCGAGGACACCGGCTGGCTGATCGGCGGAACGCTCAACAAAGCGAAGGAGCCCGGCTCGTGGCAGTTCGACTACAACTACAGAGAGCTGGAACTGGACGCGGTGGTCGGGCAGTTCAGCGACTCGGACTTCGTGGGCGGCGGCACCGGCGGCAAAGGGCACTTGTTCTCCTTCGCCTATCAACTGACGAAGAACGTAACCCCTGTGATCACGTACCTCGCGGATCAGTACGACGGACGCAAAGGCGACGCGGATTACAGCCGCTTGCAGGCCGACGTCGTGGTCAAGTTCTAACGCGACATTAACAATGAACTAACGGACGCTTAACGAGGCGACCGTACAATCAGCAATGAAGAAGATCGATGCAAAAGGAGGTTTGAACATGAGAAGAACGATTGTTGGCGTAGTTGTGGCAGCTCTGGCGATGGGCGTTGCCGCACGTGCAGAAACGCTCCAGATCGACGGCTCCACGACGGTCGGGCCCATCGCGGACGCGTTCGCGGAGTACTTCAAGAGCATCCAGCCGGACCTGGCCATCACGGTGAAAAAGACCGGCAGCGGCGACGGAGCCGCGGCCCTGATCGACAGCCGCTGCGACATCGCGACGATGAGCCGGTTCATGAAGCCGGAAGAGTTCCAGAAGGCGGTCGCCAACAACGTCCTGCCCGTCGCCCATGTGGTGGCGATGGACGGCGTGTGCGTCGTCGTGCATCCCTCGAACCCCGTCAAGGCCCTGACGAGCGCCCAGGTCCGCGACATCTATACGGGCAAGATCACCAACTGGAAAACTGTCGGCGGCTCGGATACGCCGATCGTCGTGATCAGCCGGGACAGCTCTTCGGGCACTTATGAGACTTTCGAGAGCCTGGTCATGAAGAAGCAGCCGATGGCCGCGGGCGTCGAGTACGTCAACGCCAATCCACAGGCGCAGTCCCGAGTCCGCACGACGGCGGGCGCGATCGGATACGTCGGCCTGGGATTTCTCGAAGGCGTCAAGGCGCTCTCGATCGACGGGATCGCCCCGACCCGCCAGACCGTGGGCAACGGGACCTACCCGGTGAGCCGGCCCTTGTTCTTCTTCACCAACGGCTATCCCAAGCTCGGCTCGGTCGTCCACAAGTTCGTCAGCTTCTACCTGACGGAGAAGGGCCAGGAGCTGATCGAGGCCAAGGGCTTTGTGCCGCTAACGAACTACTAAGGAGAAGTGCGAAGTTTGAAGTGTGAAGTTTGAAGTCAGAGGTTTCGCAATCCGTAGCGTCGGCTGTTACTTCAAACATCACAAATCACAAGTCAAACTTCCATTCGCGATGAATAACGCAGAGATCCATCTCACACTGGAGCCGGCGGCCGAGACCCCTCGGCCGCTGGTCCTTACGTCCGGCCAGGACTTGCGAGGCTACCTTCTCGCTCACCTCGGTCGGGCGGTTCTGTTTCTCCTGACGTTCACGTCGGTCCTTGCGGTGCTGCTGATCCTGCTGTTCGTCATCATCCGATCTTTCTCCTTCCTGTCGGGCTACAGCATCGTCGAGTTCCTGGCGAGCCGGGACTGGCGGCCGACGGCGGATAGTCCCGTCTTCGGCTCTTTGGCGATCCTCGTCGGATCGCTGTACGTGTCGTTCGCCGCCCTGGTGTTCGCCGTGCCGATCGGCATCCTGGCGGCGGTCTTTCTCAGCGACATCCTCTCCTGGAAGGCCCGCAACATCGTCAAGCCGGTGGTCGAGATCCTCGCGGCGATCCCCTCGGTGGCCTACGGCTTCTTCGCGGTCCTGGTCCTGGCGCCGTGGATGCAGAGGCACTTCGGCTTCTCCACAGGGACCAACGCCCTGAACGCCTCGCTGATCCTGGCGATCATGGCCCTGCCGACGATCATCAGCGTGGCGGAGGATTCGATCTCCGCCATCGGGCGGGAACTGCGCGAGGCCTCCTATAGTTGCGGCGCGACGCGAATGGAGACGATGATCAAGGTCGTGATCCCCGCGGCCCACAGCGGGATCATCGCGGCGGTCGTGCTCGGCATGATGCGGGCCATCGGCGAAACGATGGTCGTCTGGATGGCCTCGGGCAACGCGACCCAGATCCCGCATCCCTGGTGGGACGTGTCCCAATCGATTCGAACGATGACCGCGACGATCGCGGGCGAGATGGGCGAAGCCCCGGAAGGCTCTCAGCATCGAGGAGCCCTGTTCGCCATCGGCGTACTGCTCTTGATGATGACGTTCGGCCTGAACATCGTCAGCGAGTACTTCCTTTCGCGGGCCAAGAAAGCGGCGGGCAAGGCGTGACATGAACCTCAGGATTCGCGGCAAACTCGATCAGGTCTTCACGGCGGCGACGGGCCTGTCCATCGTTCTCTTGATGCTGGTTCTCGTGGCCATCCTGGGTCCCATGATCTATCGCGGCTCCAGCGCGGTGTTCTTCGAGGGCACTGTCGAATTCCGCAAGATGCAGCGGGATCTCTTTCGACGGGCCGATGAATCGACGCTGAGCGCCGAGATCGCCCGGACGGACGAATTCCGCCAGCGGGTCTATGCGATGATTGACGAGTTCAAGAAGGGCGTCGACGTCGAGGCCATGTCGAATCAGGTGCGGGAGATCCATCGGCGGTTCGGCGAGGAACTGCGGGCCAAGGACATCCCCCCAGATCAGTACTCGCAACTGCGGAGTCTCACACGCGAGATTCGCGACAATCTGGAGGCCGCCTTCGCCAAGCGGGATGTCAATGAGATTCGCCCTCTCGTCGAAGGCGTTCTCCAGCATGAGAAGAATCCCGAGTTCAAGGGCGCCTCGGCCGAGAAATTCTTCGAGATCGCGCGGCGTTTCCTCGCAACGGCCGAGAAGCTCGATCTGAGCCATCAGCAGCAATACGCCCAGGCGATGCAGGAGGTCGAAGGGATCCTGTTCCACACGCAGGACCTGCCCGGCCTTCTGGGGCCCCGGCCCGATGAGCCGCAGCCGCTGCTGGTCATGCTCCGATACGGCGCGACGCGCTGGGACCAGGCGCAGAAGCTGCTCGATCGATTCTTCTGGGTCGAAGAATGGGTTCAGGACAAGCGCGGCGAACCCCTGGTGATGCACCGAACGCCCCGCGCCGATCTCTTCCCCGAGTCGATGCGGCCGCTGTTCGCCTACGTCCAGGAGAATGCCGACAAGATGCTCCAGCCGAAGTTCACCGCGTATTGGCAGTTCTTCCTCGACGACAACGTCAACAGCCACTACTTCGGCGGCGTCGGTCCCGAGATCCTGGGCACCCTCTTCATCACGATCGTCGGCATGCTGTTCGTGATTCCCCTGGGCATCGTCTCGGCGGCCTATCTTGTCGAGTGTTCTCCGGACGGCCAACTGATGCGGATCATCCGCATGTGCATCAATACTCTGGCAGGCGTGCCGAGCATCGTGTTCGGGCTCTTCGGCCTGGCGTTCTTCGTACTGTTCCTTTTCCCGCTGCTGGGCTTCGCACCCAAGCCCTGCATCCTGGCGGCCTCGATGACTCTGGCGGTTCTGACGTTGCCCGTGATGATCCGCGCCAGCGAGGAGGCGATCCGCGCGGTGCCCCGATCCTACAAAGAAGGGGCGCTGGCCCTGGGCTCCAGCCGCTTTCACACGTTCATGACCGTGACGCTGCCGGCGGCGCTGCCGGGAATCTTGACGGGAGTGATCCTGAGTCTCAGCCGCATCGCAGGCGAAACGGCGCCGATCCTCTTTACCGGCGCAGTTTCCATGGGCGACGTTCCCCGTTCGGTCTTCGACCCGACTCGGACGCTCTCCTACGGCAGCTACGACATGGCCGTGGGCGACCGCCTGGCGATGATGGTTCCGCACAATCAATACGGGATGGTCGTCACGCTGGTGACGCTCATCCTGATCCTCAACACTCTGGCGATCGTGCTGCGGACCCGCGTATTTCGAAAGCTCAGGGGACAATGACAGAGGAGAACCAAGACATGCAAGCGACAGCAGAGCACATCCGAAAGTCGGACGTCCGAACGACGATCGCCCTGGGCGAAAGAAGGGAGCCGGCGGCTAAAGCGGCAACCGAAGTCTGCGGATGCGCCGTCATCCGCTCGAACAACTTCAGCCTCTATTACGGCTCGAAGACCGGCGTCAAGAACATTACGATGGACATCTATCCGTGCTCCGTCACGGCGATCATCGGTCCCAGCGGCTGCGGCAAGAGCACCTTCCTGCGGAGCATCAACCGGATGAACGACCTGATCCCTCACGTGCGGACCGACGGCCGGCTCGAAGTGGACGGCCACGATGTCTACGACAAGCGGACGAACCTGGTGAACCTTCGCCAGCAGGTGGGGATGGTCTTCCAAAAGCCCAATCCCTTCCCCAAGAGCATCTTCGACAACGTCGCCTACGGGCCGCACCTGCAAGGGGTCAAACGCAAGGACGAGCTCCAGCACATCGTCGAGCAGAGCCTTCGAGCGGCGGCCCTCTGGGACGAGGTCAAAGACGACCTGGCGAAGTCGGCCCTGGCCCTCTCCGGCGGCCAGCAGCAGAGGCTCTGCATCGCCCGGGCCCTGGCCACCCGGCCGCGAGTCTTGCTGATGGATGAACCCTGCTCGGCCCTCGATCCGATCGCCACGGCCAAGATCGAGGACCTCATAGGCCAGCTCCAGAGCACCTACACCATCGTCATCGTAACCCACAACATGCAGCAGGCGGCCCGGGTCAGCGAGCGGGCAGCCTTTTTCTGCCTGGGCGAGCTGATCGAGTACGACCACACGTCCAAGATCTTCAGCAACCCCGGCAAGAAGGAGACGGAGGACTATGTTACAGGCCGGTTCGGCTAATTCAGCCCCGCAGACAAGTGAACTGAGGATCTGGAAGATCCGGGCCATCAAGAACTATCCCGAGGCCCACAACCATATCCTGGTCGGCAAAGTCCTGGAAGTCACGGAGTCGTACGTGCGGCTGCACTGCCGCAGCTATCACTTTGGTCCGATCCTCAACAGCCCCGAGGACGTCCTGATCGGAGACGTCATGGTGCGGGTCATCCCCTGGAGCCGCATCGAGGTCATCAACGAATTGCCCCAGAGTTTCGACTACGTCCACAGCACGGTGATCTCCGACAAGCCCGGCCAGGTCCTCTTCAAAGACAGAGAGCACTTCTGCTCCATCGGCCGGGGCGCCGAGCCCAGCTACTGACGAAAAGGACACTTCTTATGCCCGTGCATCTCGCGAGAGAGATCGAGAATCTCAAAAAGGAAATCCTCACCCTGGGCGCCATGGCCGAAGAGGCCGTGCATCAGGCGACACTGGCCATCGAGACCCGCGATGGACTGCTCGCCCGGCGCGTGGTCGACAACGATGGGACGCTCGATGAGATGGAGGTTCAAATCGAGGAAGACTGCCTCAAGACCCTCGCTCTCCATCAGCCGGTCGCCATCGATCTGAGGTTCATCATCGCGGTCCTCAAGATCAACAACGACCTCGAACGCGTCGGCGATCTGGCCGCCAACGTGGCCGAACGGGCCGCCTTCCTGGCTGCTCAGCCCTCCGTGGGCATCGTGTTCGACTTCCGGTCCATGGCCCGCAAAGCCCAGGAGATGCTCAGAAGGAGCCTCGATTCCCTGGTGAATCTCGACGCCAATCGGGCCCGCGAGGTGCTCCGCAGCGACGACGAGATCGACGCGATGAATCGCCGGACGTACGAAATCGTCCAGGACGCGATCCACAGCCATCCCGATCAGACCGAGTCCTTCATCCACATGCTCTCGGCGGCCCGGCATCTCGAACGAATCGCCGATCACGCGACCAACATCGCCGAGGACGTCATCTACATGATCGAGGGAGTGATCGTCCGCCACAGACACTCGCAAGTCGGCTGCCCCCTCTCGCCCCCCAGGCAGTCCGGGCGGTGACGTTCTGCGTCTGCGATGGGACATCCCGCCCGGCTGCTTCCGCAGGAACCTCGTCAATCCGAATGGGCATGGACCATCTCCTGCTGTTCGCGGGCGACCTGTGCGGCCTCCTCGGTCGGCTCGGCGTGGCGGTCCGGCGTGACCTGCTTGCCGCAGCAGCTTACGTACGCGTGCGTCAGTTCGGCCCCGACGAAGATCACGACCGCGGAGTAGAACATCCACACCAGCAGCACGGCCAGCGATCCGGCCGCCCCGAACGCCGACCCCGCTCCGGCCCGGGCCAGGTATTCGCTGATTCCGTACTGCCCGGCCAGGAAAAGCAGCCCGGTGATGATCCCGCCCATCAGCGCGCTGCCCCAGCTCAGTCTCACGTCCGGCATCACCTTGAACATCAGCATGAACGCCAGCGAGAACACCGCCGCCGAGACCACGAGATTGACCACCTTCCACACGACCCCGCCCTGGGCGAACACCATCGAAATCGCAGAGGCCACGACCACCGACGCGATCAGCACGGCCGCGATCGCCAGGATCATCAGCAGCGACAGCAGCCGCGTCCATAGCCAGGTGAAGATGAATCCCTTCTCCTTCTTGAGCCGCACCTTGAAGATCCGGTTGAGCGAGTATTGCAGATGCGTGAACGCCCCGGTCGCCGCGATCAACGTGCCGATCAGCCCGATGATTGCCGCGGTCGAGGCCAGGTTCTGCTGCCCCTGGACCTTCTGCATGACCGTCCCGATCATCTCGCTGGCCTGCGGCCCGACCAGCGACTCGGCTCGCTCGACCACCCGCTGTTGGGTATCCGGCCCGAGCCAGCCGGTGACCGTCAGCAGCAGCACCAGCAGAGGCGCCAGCGACAGCATGGAAAAGAACGCCAGCGCCGCCGACAGAATCATGACGTTGTCCCGGCCGAAGTTCCTGGCCGCCGTTTTGATCGTTACCCACGCTATTGTGCCGCTCATGGCCGCCTCCGTTCTACACGCCGCATCCGGCGCAACAAGACAGACTCCTGCTCCGGGCCACTATGGCCGATCTCACGCCGGTGCGTGAATGGGCGAATCTCAACCTTTGGCCGGGGTTTTTCCTGCTCCTGCCGTTGGGTCAGGCACGCTCTCGAATTCGTCGTCTTATGCTGTGCAGGCCGGAAGCTCCGTTGGGTTCCGGCGGATTCGGCGCGACGATCTGCGCCGTCCCGGCTCCGTCCCAGCAGCGTACGGTGAACGCGTGCTCGCCCGCCTGGAAGGGCCAATTGTACCGCCAGAGCACCCAGGTTAGATCGGAGAGGGGCGAGCGAAGCTCGGCCTGCTGCCAGGGGCCGCCATCGACTTGCAGCTCGACCTTCGAGATGCCTCTGGCGCCGGCGTGGGCGATGCCGCCGATGGGCACGAGGACTTCGCCCTGAGCGCCGGCGACGGTTGCGTCGGCCGCCACGGTGTCGATCACCGACGTGGCCTTCATCCGGGCGACTTCGTCCCAGCCGCGCACCACCCAGTAGCCGGGCTCCCAATGATCCGTCGCCTCGATGGACTCGATCCATTTGGGCTGTTTCATCCCGTACACGTCGGGGATATAGACCCGAAGCGGGAAGCCGTGCGCCGTGAGGAGCGGCACGCCGTCCCAGGCATAGGCCAGCATCACGCGTTCGTCGGACCGGATGATCTCCAGCGGAATCACCTCGTAGAAGCCGTCGGCCGCGGAGATCTTCAGGTGGGTGGCGTCGGGCTTGAGTCCGAGTTCCGGCAACAGGCGTTGCAGGCTGACGCCGGTCCAGCGGGTCGTGCCGATGAGGTCGCCGCCGACCGGGTTCGAGATGCACGCCAGCGTGATGAACTGGTGCATGGGTTCGCGGCTTCGCAACTCGTCGAGGGTCAATTCCATCGGTTTGTCCACGAGTCCGCCGACTTTCAGCCGCCATTGTTCCCCATCGATGTGCGGCGGGATCGTATTGATGTCGATTCGATAGTGTTTCTCGAGCGGCGTGTACTCCGCCCGCGTTCCCGGCGCAGGTTCGACTGCGGCCCCGGCGTTCGGCAGGGCGTTGGCGGCCGACCACCGCAGCTCGGCCGCTGAGATCGCCCGTTTGTCTCGTCGCCCGGAAGACAGTGCGCCGACCATGGCTCCGCCGACGGTGATGGCGGCAGCGGCGCCGCCGAGTCGGATCAGGAACCGCCGGCGATCCACTCGTTCCGCGTAGGCCTGTGATTCGGGAGCCGGTTCGCTTCGAGCGGCCGTAGGCGCCCCCGCAGGGGAGAGCCGCCGGTACGCCCAGCCGAAGGCCGCGCCCCACAGCAGAAAGATCGCCAGGATCCACAGGCCTGCGGCCGCCGGCGTCACGGAAGTCGTGTGGCTCAGACTCAGACTGATAAGCGTGACGGGAACTCCGACGACGATTCCCATGACGAGCGAGAGCGGATAGGCGTATCGTCCGCGCATCCATCGAACGATCCCGAACAGGACCGCTCCGCCGCCGATGCCTGTGAAGAACAGGCCCGCAATCCCCATCGCCTGCTCCACCCCTTTGGCCACGGCGGCCGTGGGTCCCACGCCCAGGGCTCGAATCGCGGCCACCATCGAGTTGATGCCGAAGGCGATCACCCGGCCGGGCAGGATGCGGGTGACCCAGTCGAAGACGTCGAATGCGACGAAGGGAAGCCCGGCCAATCGCCACGCCGCGAAAGAAACCGCGATCAGCACGGCGGTGAGCATCGCCCCAACGATGGCTCCTGTGAGTATTCCCGGTTTGTTCTGTGTTTTCATCGTTCGCCTTTCGGATTGTCCGTGCGTCGAGAACCCTCATGAAGACCAACGGATCGACCAGACCATTCAAGAGCAATACGCGGCCAAAGGACATCGGGAATCCTCTGACCGCGAACGGGCTCAGAAAAATCCTTAGTCGGCTTGAGGAAAAAGATGCTTGCGCTTGCGTTGCCGTCGGGATAGAGACGGGGTCATGAGCCAGATGTCCGAATTGCCGAGCCTCGGCGCCGAAAAGGGTTCGCCCGATGCTCGATGGCTGGTGTCCTTGATTCTGCTCGTCTGGGCATGCGTCTATCTGCCTGAACTGGGCACTCGCGAGCTCCAGGGCAACGAAGCCCGCCGCATCCTGCCCGCGCAAACCATGCTCGCCACGGGCAAATGGCTCGTCCCCGAATTGGCGGGCCGCCCCTATTTCAAGAAGCCGCCGCTCATCAACTGGATGATTGCGGCGTCCCTGCGGATCACGGGCCGCGACGACGAATGGACGTGTCGTCTGCCCACGACCCTCTGCGTCCTCGCCTATGCCCTGATGCTGGTTGCCGTGCCGTGCCGCTGGATGGACATTCACAGCCGCGCGCTGGCGGCCCTGGTCTTTCTCACCTCCCTGGGCATCATGATTCAAGGTCGATCCACGGAGATCGACCCTGTCCTGGCCTGCATAAGCGGCATGGCCATTTGGTGGTGGATCAGTCACTATCCGGACGCTCGGCATCCCTACCGCCTGTGGCTTCCTTCCGGCGTCTTTCTCGGGATCGGGCTGTTGCTGAAGGGTCCGCTCATTCTGCTGTTCTTTTACGCCGCCGTCATCGCGGTGCTTTTGACCCACGGGGACATCCGAGCATTGTTCAAGCCGGCCCATCTGGGGTCGGTCCTTCTGATGCTGGCGATGTTCGCGTTCTGGGCGGCGCCCGCCTTGTCGATCGGTTCGAGTCAAGCCGTGCAGGAGACCTGGTCGGGCGAGTTGACGAACAAGATCCACAAGCCATGGGATCCGCTCTCGTGGATTCGCCTCTTTCTGGGCTCGGGGATGAACTTCATGCCCTGGTTGCTGGTCGTTCCATCGGCCTTTCGCTGCCAGAGGCGCGATTCCGGCGCAGGCCGCGGCCTTGCGGGCCTGTGGATCGCCGCCGGCATCTGCTTTGCGGCGCTGAGCCTCATGCCGGGAGCGCGCCCACGCTATACGATTCCGCTGCTCGCCGTGACCTGCATCCCGCTGGGACACTACCTGGGGCAGTGCGGCTTCGATCGGGGATTCGGGGTCGAAGGTTTCTTGTCGCGAGGCGCCCGGATCCTCGGCGTCACGTTCATGCTGGGGGCCGGAGCCCAATTGGGCCTGTTCCTGTGGACTCGCCACAGGGGGATCGCGCCGTCCACGACGCCCCAGATCGGGACCGTCGTTCTCGCGTTCGCGGCGACGCTGGCGCTGGTGCTGTCCCGCCGGCGCCTCATGGAGCTGTCTCGTCATCCCTGGGGACATCCGATTGGGGCGGTTTTGCTGTTGGCCTGCGCGGGCCTTCAAGTCAATACGTTCGTCACGCCCGCGATGAGCCTGGCCGACTACAAGCGGCCCGTCGGACGCAAGCTCGGCCAGTATCTTGACCCGGGTCAGACCCTGCACCTCTACATCGATGATCGTGACCAGTACAAGCCTTTCCTGTACTATCTGCCCTATTCGCTGGCCTATCTGGGGCCGGGGCAGGACCTCGATCCCCACATGCAGTACCTGTTCGCCGTCGACGGTCTTTACGCGCAAACCGCCCGGCGCCTGGTTCAACGCGGATTGCAGATCCAGACGCTCTGCCGGCTCGAATACAAACACGACGACTACTTTCTCGGCAAAGTCATGCCCATCGCGCGCCGCGAGGCGGCAACTGCATGGACGCCCTGAGAAGACGGACCTGCCAAACTGCATCGCCGCATCGCGACCGACGACAGGATCGGCGTCCAGGAGAGTCCGTGCCGAAACTCGCCATCTTGAGTTTCCGGGGTATTTGCCTATGAACGCGCAGGCGCCTGCCCGGTAGGATGATTTGAGGCTTGTCCGAACTCCAGCCCGAGCATGCCCGTCGAGCAACGTGGCTCGCTCGCTGATTCGGACAATCGTCCGCAGGGCCGTGTTATGGTCGCGAACAGGAAGCGGACAAGAAGCGGCGGTTTGCGCCAGTCCTCCCGGGATTCCGGGCGACAACACCCGAGGAATCCGAAACGGCGCGCTGTGGGACCGGCGGAGGTCTATGCGGCCCAGCTTGAAGCCATCATCGAGAGCGTGGATGAGGGGTTGATCATCTGCGACGCCGTCGGACGCATGGTGCGGATGAATCGCCAGGCGCTGAAGATGCTCGGATGCGCCGGCGTCGAGCAGGCCTGGCGATCCATGTCGGACTTTGGGGACCTGCTCGAACTGCGCACCCCGGAAGGAGTCCCGATCCCTTCGAGCGATGGGCCGCTGAGCCGGGCGGCTCGAGGGGAGACCTTCAGGGAAGTCGCGATTCGCAGCCACAACAAGCGGACCGGCGTCGATCAGACTCTTCGTTTCAGCGGCACGCCGGTCCGGAGCCTGGACGGCGATGTGATCCTCATCGTTTTGACCTTGCGCAAAGTCGAGGAATCGCTGGACGTGCTGCGTCAGGGCGACTCCCGACTGACGAGCGTGCTGCGGGCGGCCCCGATGGGCATCGGACTCGTAGCGAACCGCGTCATGTTGGACGTGAACGATTGGTTCTGTGAGATGGTCGGGTACGGCCGAGACGAGTTGATCGGCCGCAGTTCCCGAATGCTCTATCCGACGCAGGAGGACTGGGAATACGTCGGGCGGGAGAACTACGGGCAGATCGACAGGCAGAGCAAGGGCACGCTGGAGACCCGCTGGCGGCGGAAGGACGGCCGGGTGATCGACGTGCTCCTGAGCTCCACGCTGCTCGATCTCGAGAATCCGTCCCGCGGGATCACGTTCACGGCTCTGGACATCACGGCCCGAAAGGCGGCGGAGAACGAACTGCAAGACATCTTCGCTCTCTCTCTGGACATGATCTGCATCGCGGACCTGCGGACGAACCGATTCACGAAGATCAATCCCGCGTTCGAGAGAATTCTCGGATACAGCGAGCAGGAGCTCCTGAGCCGGCCTTTCACGGAACTGGTCCACCCCGACGATCTGAATCGCGTCGAGACGGTGTTCAAGGACAAGCTGCGTCAGGGCCGCAACGTCGTTCATTTCGAGTGCCGTATCCGCTGCAAGGACGGCGCGTACCGTTGGTTTGACTGGACCTCGCAGCCGCAGGTGGAACAAGGCCTGACCTACGCGATCGCGCGGGACGTCACCGAACAGAAGTGCATGGAGCACATGCTGCGATTCACGCAATTCGCCGTCGACCATACGGCCGACGCCGCGTTCTGGATGGCCGAGGACGGCGGGTTCTATTACGTGAACGAGGCGGCCTGCCGGGCCCTGGGATACTCGCGCGAAGAGTTGATGCGGATGACGGTCTTCGACATCGACCCGACCTTCGACAAGACGCTCTGGCTCGACACCAGTCGCGAGGTCGAAGCCAAGAAGAGCCTCGTTTTCGAGACGACCCATCGGACCCGGGACGGGCGGGTCTTTCCCGTGGAAATCAGGGCGAACTACGTCGAATACGACGGCCGCAAGTACAATTGCGCTTTCGCCCGCGACATCACCGAGCGGAAACGGGCGGAGGAGGCGCTGCGCGAGAGCGAGGAGCGTTTCCGCACGGCCTTCGAGGCAGGCGCGGTGGCCATGGCATTGACCGCAATGGACACGACGCTGCTCAAGGTCAACTCCTCGTTCTGCCGGATGCTCGGGTTCAGCGAATCGGAGCTCGTCGGGAGATCCTACACCGAGACCACCCATCCCGACGACGTCGCCGCAAACCTGGCCGGGACCCGCCGGCTGGCCGACGGCGAAATCTCCTCCTTCCGCATGGAGAAGCGATACATCCGCAAGGACGGCGCCGTCGTCTGGGCCGACATGAACACGGCCTCGGTGCCCGACGCCCATGGCCGACCGCTCTACTGCGTCACGCACATCCAGGACATCACGGAGCGCAAGCAGGCGGAAGAAGCACTGCGGGAGAAAGAATACCTGCTGTCCGAATCGCAGCGGATCGGACGCATCGGAAGCTGGCGTCTGGATCTGGCCTCCGGCGTCCTGACGTGGACTCGTGAGACCTATCGACTTTATGGGGTCTGTCCGGAAACGTTCGTGCCTTCGTCCGAAACCCTGATCGAGCTGCTGCACCCCGATGACCGCGAAGTCATGCGGGAGTGGATTCGAGCCGCGTTGGCGAACGAGCGCCCCGGCGTCCTGGAGTTTCGCGTCATCCTGGAGGACGGCTCTGTTCGCATCCTGAGCGGGCGAGGCGAGTTGATCTTCGCCGATCACGACCGGCCGGTCCGGCTGCTGGGCACCGTGCAGGATGTCACCGAACAGAAACAGGCGGAGGCGGCTCTCCGCGATCTCAGTCGAAAGGACGAAGAAGCGCTGCGAGTCGCGCGAATGGGGCACTGGGAGTATGACATGGCTTCCGGCATGTTCGTCTTCAACGATCAGTACTATACGCTGCACGGCACCACCGCGCGGGAAGCGGGCGGTTATCGGATGGCTCCCGAAGAGTTCGCCCGCAGGTACGTTCATCCCGCCGACGCTCCGCTCGTGGGCGAAAGCGTTCGCAGGGCCGTGACGACCGACGATCCCGACTTCCAGTATACGAACGAAGTCCGGATCCTCCGCGCGGACGGCGAAACGCGATGGGTGACCGTCTGGTTCCGCATCGAGAAGGACGCGCGGGGCAGGACGACCAAGCTGCACGGGGTCAACCAGGACATCACCGAACGACGCGATGCGGAGGAGGCGTTGCGCCGGTTGAACGAGCGTCTCGAACTCGAAGTCGCCCAACGAACGGAGGATCTGACCCACACGGTGGCCCGGCTCCAGCAGTTGACCTGGGAGCTGTCGCAGACCGAGGATCGCGAGCGCAAACGCATCGCGGACATCCTTCATGACGACGTGCAGCAGACCCTGGCGGCGGCCCGGTTTCACCTGAACCTGCTGGACGCCGGGCCCCGAAGCGCCGAGGAGTCTCGGGAGTTGATCCACCAGGTCAAACAGATGCTCAAAGAGGCGATCGAAAAGGCCCGCAGCCTGTCGCACGAGCTGAGCCCGGCCCTGTATCAGATCGATTTGGCTGAGACTCTCAAGTGGCTGGCCTGCCACATGCGCGATCAACACGGGCTGATCGTCCACGTGGAGGTCCACGGCCAGGTGGAACTGTCCTCCGAATCGGCCAAAGCCCTGCTCTACAAAGTGGTTCAGGAACTGCTGTTCAACGTCGTCAAGCACGCGGGCGTCAAAGAGGCCCTGATTCGCGTGCGGCGCATGGGACCCTTTATCTGCACGGCGGTGATCGACCGGGGAGCGGGATTCAAGCCGGAGGATCTCGAGAAGACCCCGGGTTTCGGCCTGCTGGGCATCCGCGAGCGCATCCAACTGCTCGGCGGCCGGATGAAGATCAAAAGCGCGCCCGGCAGGGGGTGCAGACTTCTGATCGCCATTCCTGACAAGGCATGACGCGGAACAGCCCGGCTCGACCGGCAAAGCGCTTGTGCAAGCCATCGAAAACCCCTGGAAAACTCGACGCCTCCTGCTATAATGCCCATCCCATGATTGAGCAGAACCAACAGCAAATCGACGAACGGTACATGCGGCAGGCGATCGACGCGGCCTGCGTGGCCGAGGAAAACGGCGACGTGCCCATCGGGGCGGTCATCGTGCATCAGGGGCGGGTGATCGCCCGGGGCTATAACGAGCGCGAGCAGCTCAAGGACCCCACCGCTCACGCGGAGATCATCGCGCTGACGCAGGCGGCCGCGGCCCTGGGGTTGTGGCGGCTCCACGGCTGCACGATGTACGTGACGCTGGAGCCCTGTCCGATGTGCGCCGGAGCGCTGGTCCAGGCGCGAGTGGACCGCCTCGTCTACGGCTGCGCCGATCCGAAGGCCGGCGCCTGCGGCACGCTGTACGACATCTGCCGGGACGGCCGGCTCAACCACCGCCTGGCGGTCGCCACGGGCGTCCTGGCCGAGGACTGCGCGAGCCTGCTCCAGGAGTTCTTCAAAAAGCGACGACGGCCGAGCGGCGAATCCGCCGACCTGCAGTAGGGGCGGATTTCAAACCCGCCCTCGCATGCCGCACTCCTGACTCCTATCGTTCGAAGTGCCCGCGGATGAACGAATCCTCGATCACGGATATATCCCCGATCCAGAGGTCTTCCGGCGGCAGGCCGTTGTGCGTCTTGTGCGGATAGAGCACGATCCGCTTGTCGCCGGGCAGATTGTTGTAGGTCGCGATGATGCCCGGCGGCGGGCACGTCGTGTCGATGAGGCCCACGAAGATCAGCGTCTCGGCCTTCGATCGTTTGGCCAGATGGACGTTGTCGCAGTAGCGGACCGCGTCGATGATCTTCTGGGAGCCGGGGCTGTCGACGTCGGCCCCGAGCGGCTGAGGCCAGCCGCCGGCGCGATGAACGACCGGACCGGTGAAATCGCACATCGCCGGCACCAGGGCCACGACCGCGGAGACCCGCTTGTCGAGACCCGCCGCAGCCAACGCCTGGCCGCCGCCCTGGCTCTCGCCGATTGTGACCAGGTGCTTGCCGTCCCAGGAGTCGCGGGTCGTGATGAATTCGATCGCTCGAAGCAGCCGCACGTACATGCCGACGAAGTAGAAGTCGTCCCGATCGTCGTTGCCCTGCGCCCAGTAACCGCGGAGTTCTCCCTGCTCAAGTTTTGTGTAGTACTCCGGCGGCTGGCCGTTGAGCATGCCGTGGGCGTTGATGTCCAGGACGAGAGCGTGGTACTGCTTCGCCAGCCAGACGGCGTTTCGCGGCGAGGCCTTGCACCAGTCGCCCGAGACGCCGGCGGCGCGGACGTAGAGGATCGCCGGGGCGCCCCGCAGGCTGACGTCCTTGGGTTGCGCGAGGTAGCCGCGAACGGAATTGGTCTTCGGGCACGGCAGCTCGACGCCGACGCACGCGACGTTCGGATCGGGCGATTCCATCGGCGTCAGCTCGGCCTTCAGCGGCATCCCGGCCAAATCGTTTCGCCGCAGGTCCCAGAAGTTGTCCAGATCGTCCGGCTCGGACATCGACGCCGCGATCTTGTCGGGCTCGACCACGACGCCCGCCCGGGCTGCGGCCTTGGAGTCGGCCGAGGGTAGGGCTTCGCACATGTACCAGCCGGGGTCTTTGGGCGTGAAGCGGACCTCCAGGGCGTCGCCGTTTCGCTTCGTCGTCGGCGTGGTGAGCTTCTCCCAGTTGTCGCGCGTCACCGTTGCGACGACCGCGTCCAGATCGACGGACGCCGTGCTCTTGGCGGGCGTGATGGAGAAGACCACCTCCTGGCCGAGGGTGTAGACCGCAGATCTCTCGCTGCTCTGAATGGCCAGCGGGCTGGCGATCTGCGACTGCGCCGTCGCGACGAGCGTTCCCAGGACGAGAACCCATGCGCAAAGCATCCGACTTCGAAGTGCGTTATGTCGAGCGATCATCCGATTGTCCTCCAGATTCCAGGACCCGCAGCGCCGAGGCTCGCTCTCGCGGAGCCGTCGCGGCAAAGCGGAAGTCCCCATCATGGCACGAAATCGCGTTGAAAGCAACCCCGTCGCCGTTTCCTATTCGAGCAATTGCACGTGGCTCTCGCGGCTAAGCGGTGCAAGTCTAAAGTCGGGACTCAGCGTCATCGCTTGACACTTCACACTTCATACTTGACGCTCCTCCCACGATTGGGTTCGTTTCGCACGATGGATCGTGAAGCGGTTCGGCTCTGGACCCCGTCGCGGATCCCTCTTCGTCCGTAGTGACGCTGCAAAGCGTTATCTTCTCTTCAGGAAGTTCGAAGCGTGAAGTTTGAAGTGTGAAGTCAGAGTTGTCGCCCGAAATCTGACACTTCACACTCGATTCTTCCTCTCGCTTCGCAGTTGCGCCAAACGAAGCCAATTCGCCCGCTGTTGCGGGCTCTTGGCTCGG
>JBDKUU010001043.1:0-1562 GCA_039679525.1 Phycisphaerales bacterium
ACTCTCGACACGCACTCGTTACGGTATGCGAGCGATCATCGAACTGGCTCAGCACGAGGGCAAGAGGCCTCTGCAATTGAAGATCATCGCAGAGCGGCAGGACATCTCTGTGAAGTACCTCGAGCAACTCATGAGTCTGCTTCGCTCGGCCGGGTTTGTCCGAAGCGTCCGAGGTTCCAAGGGCGGATACGTCCTGGCTCGTCCGGCCGACCAGATCAAGCTCAACGAGGTTTTCCGGTGCCTGGAAGGTCCTGTGACCACCGCTGAATGCACAGAAGACGAGTCCTATTGTGAACGATCGTCGGACTGTGCGGCCCGGCAGGTCTGGATTCGCGTCGAAAACGCCATTCAGGACGTCCTGGGCTCGATCAAGCTGTCCGATCTGGTCCAGCAGGCAAAGCCGAACACGACGGAATACCACATTTAGCAGGGCAGCAGGTTGGAGCGGGGTTCATGAGCGCTGTATTCGCAGACATCGCCGCAGCAGTGGGGTACACGCCTCTGGTGCGGATCAATAAGCTGGGGTCGGGCAAGGCCGAGATCCTGGTCAAGCTCGAGTCGAAGAATCCGTGCGGCAGCGTCAAGGACCGCATCGCCAAGTACATGGTGGAGGCGGCCCAGAAGGCCGGCCTGATCGGGCCCCAAACGGTCCTCGTAGAACCGACCAGTGGAAACACCGGCATCGGACTGGCGTTTGTCTGCGCGGCCAAGGGCATCCGCCTGATCCTGACGATGCCGGAATCCATGAGCATCGAGCGGCGAAAGCTCCTGCAACTGCTGGGCGCGAGGATCGTCCTGACGCCGGCTGAAACCGGCATTCGGGGGGCCGTGGAGAAGGCCGAGCAACTGGTGGCCGAGAACCCCGACGCCTACATGCTTCAGCAATTCAAGAATCCCGCGAATCCGCAGGCGCATCGGGAAACCACCGCAAAAGAGATTTGGATCGATACCGACGGAAAGGTTGATATATTGGTGGCTGCCGTGGGAACCGGCGGCACGCTGACCGGTTGCGGCGAAATGCTCAAGGGCAAGAATCCCGCCCTGAAGATCGTGGCCGTCGAGCCGGAGAATTCGGCGGTGCTCTCGGGCGGCGCTCCGGGGCGGCACAAGATCCAGGGGATCGGCGCGGGCTTCGTGCCCGAGGTGCTGCGGACCGATCTGCTCGACGAGATCTTGCAGGTTTCGAACGACGACGCCTTGCAGACGGCCCGGCGGCTCGCGTCCGAAGAAGGCATTCTGTCCGGGATCAGCGGCGGCGCGAACGTCTGGGCGGCTGTGCAATTGTCGAAACGCCCGGAGAACGAAGGCAAGACGATCGTCACCTTCATCTGCGACACCGGAGAACGATACATCTCCACGGAGCTGTTCTCGCACCTGCCCGAGCCGGAAAGGGTCTAGTTGAAAGGACTTCCGGGCGTAGGCCGAATGGCCCTTTTTCGGAAGTCCTTGCTGAATTTTGGAGTCAAGGTTGGATGGCGAAACGAAGGTTGATCGATAAAACGCTCGACAAGCTGGTAGACCACATCACGGAGACCTACGAGGGGGATTTCGGCATCAATTTC
>JBDKUU010001044.1:0-4520 GCA_039679525.1 Phycisphaerales bacterium
GGCGGGTTTTGTCGGCCGGCAGCGGCCCGAGTCCACGACGGCGGCCTCCTTCTGGGATACCGAAGCCACGGGACAGTCTCTTTCTGCCGCGGGTGAAGGTCGTTGTACAGCCGACATGCAGAATCCAGATATCTTCACAGCCGCCGGGTGGGATTTTCTCGATCAGCCCGACGGGCCGCACGATGTTTGGGCGATGCCTGCTCAGGGAGGATACCCGATCTTGGCGTCGCAGCTTCCCGAAGACGCCGGCCTTCCAGCTTTTTCCGGCGGAAGCGGGGAGCCGAATGATCCCTATCTCGTCTCCACGGCCGGTCAGTTGAACAGTATTGGCTATAATCCTCGGCTAATGGACGACCATTTCCGGCTCCTTGACAACATCGACCTGTCCGGTGTGGAGTTCTTCTCGATTGGCTGCGAGACGTTTCCTTTCGCGGGCGTCTTTGACGGGGGCGGCCACACCATCTCGAATCTCGGCCGCATTGCAGGACAGCCGATGGACGCCGGACTTTTCGGACGTGTCTCCGGTCATGGAACGATCATCCGAAATCTCGGTTTGATCGATCCCAACTTTCAGGCTGCATCCGCGGATACGGTCGGGTCATTGGTCGGTTGGCTGGGGCAGGCTACCGTTGCGGACTGCTACGTTGCCGGCGGCCGACTCACATCTTCGAATTACGAGATCACATCGATGGGTTGCCTGGGTGGGCTGGTCGGATATGTCTACGAAGGGGGGGCCATCCTGCGGTGCTGGTCCCATACGGAGGTTGTGGGGGAAGGATATGGCGATGTCGGCGGTTTGGTGGGGTGCATCTATTGGGGGTCTGTTGCGAGTTCCTGTTCCAGGAGCGCAGTTACGGGCGAATCGACAGTAGGTGGCTTGGCTGGATGGAGTCGCTCGGAGATTGTCGATTGCTACGCCGAAGGAAGCGTCCAGGGGCAGCAGTATGTCGGCGGGCTCCTGGGTCTGACTCGGGATTTGGGCCGAGTCACCAACTGCTATGCCAGGGCGATCGTGGTGGGACAGCAGAAGACCGGCGGGCTCATCGGATCCAGACCCGAGAGACAGCCTCTGAACTGCTTCTGGGACATGCTGGTCAGTGGACAGACCGCCAGCGCCGGCGGGGTCGGCAAGACAACCGCTGAAATGCAGATGGCGGCAACTTTCTCGGACGCCGGCTGGGACTTCGAGAATGTCTGGACGATCTGCGAAGGGCGGGACTATCCTCGGCTTCGGTGGGAAAATGCGAAATGTGAAGGGGGACAGTGATGTTATAGGGCGAAAGTTGTCAAGGCGGTGGGTCAAGACTTCGATATAATGGGTGGGAACTTACTTTTTGGGGAGTCGTCTGTATGGCAAGGAAAAGAGTTTGGGTGATGGCGGTTCTGATCGGTCTTGTGACTACTGTCGCGATTGGCGCGTCGCGGGACGATCTTTGGAGACAGGTGGATGAGGCGATCAACAAAGGTCTGCCCAAGACCGCGGCGGAGGTCCTGGACCAGATCATCCCGGGGGCCCTGGCGGACCAGGCGTACGCCGAGGCGACCAAGGCCATCTGCCTGAAGATCGTTCAGGAGGTTCGAATCCAGGGGAATAAGTCCGAGGAGAGGATCACCCGGCTCCAGGCCCAGGTCGCGACGGCTCCCGAGGCGATGAAGCCCGTCATGGAGACGATGCTGGCCCACTGGTTCTGGCAATACTTCCAGGCCAATCGTTATCGGTTCCTGCAGCGGACGCAAACCGCCCAGGCCCCCGGCGAGGATTTCACGACATGGGACCTGGCCCGCATCCTGGCCGAGATCGACAAGCACTTCACGCTGGCTCTGGCCGCCGAGGCCCAGCTCAAGGCCACGCCGATCGCCCAGTGGGACGACCTGATCGAGAAGGGGACCATGCCGGACAAGTACCGTCCGACGCTGTACGATTTCCTCGTGTACGAAGCCCTGTCGTTCTACAGCAGCGGCGAGCAGGCGGCCCTGCCGGAAGACGTGTTCGAGATCATGGCCGACAGCCCGATCTTCGCGCCCGTTGCGGAGTTCCTCGCCTGGGAGCCCTCTGAGATCTCAGATCTCAGATCTCAAATCTCAGAGTCCGCCAAGCTCAAGGCCGTGCGGCTGTACCAGTCCCTGCTGCGATTCCATCTGGATGACTCCGACCGGCGGGCCTTCGCGGACGCCGACCTGCACCGACTCGATTTCGGCAGCAACCAGGCGATCGGGCCGGAGAAGAACGATCTCTACGCGGCCGCCCTGGAGCGATTCGTAAACGAGTGGCAGGGCTACGACGTCGCCGCCATGGGATTGTACGAATGGGCGAACGCTCTCTATCAGCAGGGGGACTACGTCCGGGCGCACGAGCTGGCGAGCGAAGGATGGGAGGCGTACCCGACGAGTTTCGGCGGGATGTTCTGCCATGAACTGATCCTGCAGATCGAGGCCAAGTCCGCTTCCGTCTCCACCGAGCGAGTCTGGAACGATCCTTTGCCGAAGCTCCAGGTCACCTATCGGAACGTGAGCAAGGTCTACTTCCGAGCAGTGCCTTACGATTTCGCGGCGTTTGCCCGAACTGCCTGGGAGGTTTTGACGCCCGAAGAGGAAACGGCCCTTCTCGCGGCCCAGCCCGCGCTTCAGTGGAACGAGGTCCTGCCGGTCACGGCCGACTTCAAACAGCGGACCGAGCAGTTGGCCGCGCCTCAGGGACTGGCCAAAGGCTTCTACGTCATCCTTGCCAGCCACGATTCTTCCTTCAAGAGCAGCACCAACAATCAGATCAGCTTCTCGCCGGTGTGGGTCAGCGATCTGGCCCTGGTCATACGGAACATCTCGGGAAGCCGCACGGTGGAGGGATTCGTGCTCGACGCCCGCAGCGGCGAGCCGATCGCAGGCGCGACCGTCACCCGATGGCTGTACGCAACCGGCAAGAATCCCACCGCCAGGTACGTCCCGGGCGATCAGACGACATCGGACCAAGACGGGTTGTTTCGCTTCACTTCGGAAGTGGACACCTGGAGTTCGTTCCTGATCGTCGCGGAATACGGCGGCGACAAACTGGCCAGCGAGAACAACTACTCTACCGGAGCGGCGAGCCGGGACCCGCTGCCCTACGAGCAGACGGTCTTCTTCACAGACCGCTCGCTCTATCGCCCCGGCCAGACGATCTACTACAAAGGCATCTGCATCCGCGTGGACCAGACGGCCGACAGCTATCAGACTCTGGCGGGCCGGCAGGTGACCGTCGTCTTCCGCGACACCAACGGCAAGGAGATCGCTCGACAAGACACGCGGAGCAACGATTACGGCTCCTTCAGCGGCAGCTTCACGGCCCCCGAGGACCGGCTCACCGGCCAGATGTACCTGGCTGTGATCAGCGGCCCCGCCGGTTCGGCGAACTTTAACGTCGAGGAGTACAAGCGGCCCAAGTTCATGGTCCAGCTCGATCCGCCTGTCGACGCTCCGCGGCTCAACGCCGAGGTTGTCGTCCCGGGCAAGGCAACCGCATACACGGGCGCTTCGATCGGCGGGGCCCAGGTCGAGTGGCGAGTGGTCCGTCAGGTTCGATACCCGGTTTGGAACTGGTGGCGGCGAGGGGTTGCGACCAGCGCGTCGCAGGCCATCGCCCACGGCACGTCGGTCACCGGCTCCGACGGATCGTTCAGTGTGAAGTTCACGGCTAAGCCGGACTTGTCCGTCGCGGAGGAAGACGAGCCTGTGTTCACGTTCGCGATCTATGCGGATGTGACGGACACCACCGGCGAGACCCGTTCGGCCGGCCGCACGGTTAGCGTGGGATACACCGCTTTGCAGGCCGCTCTCTCCGCGGCCGAGTGGCAGACTCCCGCCAGCCCGGTGGAACTGACGGTCACGACGCAGTCGCTCGACGGCGTGCCCGAGCCCGCCCAGGGCAAGATCAGCGTATACGCGTTCAAGCAGCCGGACAAGGTCATTCGTCCGTCGCTGAGTTCGAGCGGATCGACGCCGGACGCATCCAACCCGCTAACCTGGGAGTTGGCGGAATTGATCAGAGAGCAGGACTTCAGCACGGGCGCCGACGGTTCGGCCACGGTCTCCGTCGCTCTGGGGGCCGGCGTCTATCGTGCGATGCTCGCGACGCAGGACCGGTTCGGCAAGGCTGTCACCGCTCAGCAGACGATCACCGTGGTCGATCCGCAAGCGACGCGCTTCGCGCTGCGGATCGCCAATCATTTCGCGGCCCCGAGATGGTCCGTCGAGCCGGGCGAGACGTTCGTCGCCCTCTGGGGCACCGGCTACGACGCCGGCCGGGCCTACGTGGAGTTGGAGTGCCGCGGCGAGGTCCTTCAGGCATGGTGGACCGATTCGGCCCGGACCCAGGAGGTCATCAGCCAGGAGGTCACCGAATCCATGCGGGGTGGGTTCACGCTCCGCACGACCTACGTCCGCGAGAATCGGGCCTACATCCACGAGCAGATCGTCGATGTGCCCTGGACGAACAAGGACTTGATCCTCTCCTGGGAGCACTTCACGTCGCTGCTGGAGCCGGGACA
>JBDKUU010001045.1:0-6136 GCA_039679525.1 Phycisphaerales bacterium
TGGAGCTTCAAAACCGTCGGCCCGGGCCTGGGCGTCCTGGCCGAGTACTTCGACGGACTCGCACTCGCGGGCAATCCGATCGCGACGGCGAAGGAGAATTCGATCGATCACGACTGGGGCAGCGCCAACGTGGCGGCGGGAAAAGCCGACAACGTCTCGGCCCGCTGGACGAGCGACCTCGAAGCCCCGTTCACCGAGACCGTCGAACTGATCACGACCACCGACGACGGCGTGCGGCTCTGGCTCAACGGAAAGCAGCTCATCGACAACTGGCAGGATCACGGCACCGCCGACGACATCGCGACGGTCAACCTCGTCGCGGGCCAGTTCTACCGCATCAAGATGGAATGGTTCGAGAAGGGCGGGGGCGCCGTGGCGCAGTTGTCCTGGCGGAGTCCCTCGATTCCGCGGCAGATCATCCCGGCGGGCATCCTGCAACAGCCGGTCCACGCCGCCAACCCGAATCCCGCTCAGGCATCCGTCAACCTTCCTCAGACGGTCGTTCTCCGCTGGATCGCCGGCGAGACCGCGGCCCAGCACGACGTCTATTTCGGCACGGACGCCAAGGCCGTGGCCGACGCCGATCCGACGACGGCCGGAGTCTATCAGGGCCGCCAGGATGCGGCCGTCACTGCCTTCGATCCGGGGCAACTGGAGTGGAACACGACCTATTACTGGCGGGTGGACGAGGTGAACCCGGCCGAGGCGGACAGCCCGTGGGCGGGTTCGGTCTGGAGCTTCACGACGGCCGATTTCCTCGTGGTCGATGACTTCGAGGCCTACACGGACGACGAGGGCAGCCGCATCTACGAGGCCTGGCTGGACGACTACGCCGCCGGCGTGTGCGGCTCGACCGTCGGGTACATCGACGCTCCGTTCGCCGAGCAGAAGATCGTCCACGCGGGCGGCCAGTCCATGCCTCTGGACTACAACAACGTTTGCTCGCCGCACTACTCGGAGATCGAGCGGGGATTTTCGTCCGTCCAGAACTGGACTATCAACGGCGTCAATACGCTCGTGCTCCACGTCCGCGGCAGGGCGGGCAACGGGGCCGCTCCGCTGTACGTCGCGATCCAGGACAGCGCCGGCAAGACCGGTTCCGTCCGATGTCCCGACGCCGCGATCGTCCAGACCTCCACGTGGACCGAATGGAAGATTCCGCTCAGCCAGTTCACGGCCGCGGGTGTGAACGCCGCCAGGGTCGAGAAGATCGCCATTCGCGTGGGCGACAGCGCCGCGTCCGGCGTGCCCGGCTGCGGCTTGATCTTCATCGACGACATCTGGGTGGTCAAGCCGTAAGGCAGCCGTTGACGCGGGGCACATAGGACGAATAGGACTCATCGGACGGATGGGAGCGGGGCGGCTGCACGCGGTCCGTCGCAGGATGGGGCTCGCCCCACCGAAAACTCGATCGGCGAAGCGGTGGGGCAAGCACCACCCTACGTGTTGCGCGTCTTTCCAGGCCGTCGTTGCGTTCGGCATCTCATTTGCCCAGGAACCTCGTGATCATCATGCCGCAGATCTTGTCCAAGCCTTCCGGAGCGCCGTCGCCCGCTCGGTTGGTCGCCGCCAGGACCGCGAAGTTCTTCTCCGGGGCGATCCAGACGACGGAGTAGTTCATCGTGTTGCTGCCGGCGTGGGAGAGGGCCTTGCCTGCCGCCCAGGGTCGATCGTGGATGCCCCAGCCGAGGGCGTACTTGCCGCCGAAGGGGGGCTCCTTCAACTGCTGGACCGCCGCCGGCCCAAGCAGCCCGTCCTCGCCGCGGGCGGCCGCCAGGACGCACTGGACATACCTGGCCCAATCGGCCATCGAGCAGTGGACGCGTCCGGCCGGCGTGATGAACGGCGGATTGTCGGCCAGCGGGCCGGGCTCGATCGGGACGATCCTGTCGCCGTCCTTGCGGTGCTGCCACAGAGCGTCAATCTGGCCCGGCGTGCCCATCGCCCCGAACCCGGCGGTCCGCATGCCCAGGGGCTCGAACAACATCCGCTTCAGGAGATCTTCATACGGTTCGCCCATCACGCTTTCCGCGATCGCCCCGGCGATGGTGAAGCCGGCGTTCGAATACTGCTCCTTCTCGCCCGGCTTGTACTCGGGGGCCTGCGTCAGGACGATTTCGGCGATCCGCTTTCGCTGCTCGACGGGCGACTTCATCATTCGGATCTGAAGCAGTTGAAACGGTGTGGCCGGCGCGAAGCCCGCGGTCATCGACGGAACGCCCGCCCGGTGGGACAGCAGGTGCACCAGCGTCACGTTGCGGTAGTCCGGGTGCATCGTGTCCTTCATCTCGGGGAAGTACTCGATCAGGGGCGTCTCCCACTTGAGCTTGCCTTGTTGGACGAGCAGGCCGATGAGCGACGCGGTCATCGCCTTGGTGCACGAGCCCAGGTGAAACGCGTCGTTCGGCTCGGCCTTGACTTCGCAGCCCTCCTTGCGGACGCCGATCACGCCCAGGCCATGAAGCTTGCCCTCGAGGATCACCGCCGCTCCGACGGCCGGGAGCTTGAACTCCTCCCGCACGGCCGTCAGATCCGATGACAGATCGACGATCTCCGCACACGCCCTCCGTGCGGGCAACGCGAGCACAAATAGAACAAGAACCAGCCACAACTTCGACATCGACGAACATCCGCTCATAAGAGGTCTCCATGGAAATTGGGCCGCATTATCCTCGAAGCGGGCTGAGGCGACAAGAGGGCCATCTCGATTCTCCGCAGGGCAACCAGCTCGAAATCGGCACGAACACCGCCGTGGTTGCCGGCGTACGAGCCATGTTTCTCTGGAGATGTCGTATTAATGGGATGGGTATGCAAGCTTTGACAATTCGACGATTGCCTCTGCGGCTGACCTGCGATCCGCGGCACACGATCACCCGATTCTTCTGGCTGGGGTCCCAACGGGCCCGCAAGATCATCGACCGCGTGATCGGTCTGAGCGACGAGCAGACGGCGGAACTCCTGTCGGCGACGGAAAAAGATTTCGGCCATCTGGGCGACGAATTGAACGACATCTTTTTGAAGCACTTCGAAGAGGCCGGTCGCCGGGTGGTCATGCCGGAGCCGTTGACGGCCGAGCGGAAGCGGCTGATCGGCGCCTACTTCACGATGGAGTATTCCTTCGCCTCGGCCGCGCTGTTCAACCCGTCCATGACTCCGTCCCGCAACCAGCACGGCGTCGAGCCGGGCTCCCTCAAGTTTATCATGAGTCTCCGCTGTGTCGGCGAGGGCCACATCAGCAGCATCATGTTCCGGCGGGGCGTGGTCGACGCCGCGGGCAACGTGACCATCGAGCCGGGCGGGCCGTACCGCGAACCCAAGCGATGGGTCGAGAAGCGGCTGCTCAGCAAGCCGGACTCGCGGGCGAAGCTGGCCGCGATGGGCGTGCGGGAGGTGGTCCTCGACGCGCTCTTCAACCGCCTGGAGAACCCGTTCACGATGCAGGACCTGCGGACGATCCTCTATCGCGTGCAGGACGTCGAGGGGCTCTGGGTCTACGACGAAGAGCACCGCAGCATCGATTCGCTGGGCACCTGCGACTACAATGTCGAGATGATCCCGGACGGCGGCATGAACCATATCGTTCTGTTCCCCATGTGCGAGGCCGAATCCCGCGGCATGGAAGACATGCGGCTGATCCGCTTCACCCACGACGACGGGTCGATGGCCTACTTCGGCACCTACACGGCCTTCAACGGCTGGCAGATCCGCGTGCAGCTCGTCGAGATCCCCCGGCCGGACCTCGCCTGCATTCGCACCCTGCACGGCCGATGCATTCGTGACAAGGGGCTGGCTCTGTTCCCCCGCAAGGTCCAGGGCAAGTACATGATGAGCGGCCGGCTCGACGGCGAGAACCTCTACATCCTCCACTCGAACAATATCCGCATCTGGGACGACGCGGTCCTGGTCGAGGAGCCCCGGCACACGTGGGAGTTCGTCCAGATCGGCAACTGCGGCTCGCCCATCGAGACCGAGGCCGGCTGGCTGCTGCTCACGCACGGCGTGGGCCCCATGCGCCGCTACTGCATCGGCGCGACGCTCCTGGACCTCAACGACCCGACGAAGATCATCGGCCGGCTCGACGAGCCGCTCCTGATGCCCGGCCCCGACGAGCGGTACGGCTACGTCCCGAACGTCGTCTACTCCTGCGGCAGCCTCGTCCACAACGGCAACCTGGTCATCCCGTACGGCATCAGCGATGCCGCCACGGGCTTCGCCACGGTCCCGCTCGACGGCCTGCTCGGCAGGCTCTGCTGATCGACTGCTTACTATTGACGATTTACGATTTGTGCTGCGTCCGATCGAACGGCCAAGCGGTGCGTGGTACGCACCCTACAAAACACGGCAGGCTCTGCTGATCGACTGCTTACTATTGGCGATTTGCGATTTGTGCTGCGTCCGATCGAACGGCCAAGCGGTGCGTGGTACGCACCCTACAAAACGCGGCCGAGCCCGTAGGGTGCGTACCACGCACCATCTTCATCTGTCCGTCTATCGTTTCACGCGGGCGTTGCCTTCCCAGATGCTCCAGATCTCCTCTTCGTCGGCCGGCTGGGCGTAATCGGTCAACAGCGTCGTGACCAGGGCCCCGGTCGCCCATCCGAACTGGACCCACTTGACGGGCTCCCAGCCGCGGAGGATGGCGTAGAGCATGCCGCCGACGAAGCCGTCGCCGCCGCCGATGCGGTCGAGCACGACGATCTCCCGCGGCTCGACCACGTGCCAGCTCTTCCCCTCGGCCATGACCGCGCCCCAGCGATGGCAGTTGCTGCTGACGACCTCCCGCAGCGTGGTCGCGAAGACAGAGGCGTTGGGATAGGTTTTCTTCGCCTGTTCGATCATGCCTTTGAAGCTGTCCATTTTGGCGGCCAGGCCCTTGCCGCCGGCCTCGGGGCCTGCGATGCCCAGCGAGAGCTGAAAATCCTCTTCGTTGCCGACGAGGATGTCTGCGACGCCCGCGATCTCGTGAAAGATCGCCCGTAGCTCTTTCTCGCGGTTCTTCCAGAACGACGCGCGATAGTTCAGATCGAATGCGATCCGCGTGCCGTACTTCTTCGCGGCCCGCGCCAGCTCCAGGCAGAACGTCCCGGTCTCCGGCGAGAGGGCCCCGATCAGGCCCGACAGGTGCACGATCTGCACGCCTACCTTGCCGAAGATGCGGTCGAGGTCGAAGTCCTTGGCGTTCAGCGTGCGGCCGACCTCGCCGGCGCGGTCGTTGGACACGCGGGGGCCGCGGGAGCCGTACCCGCTGTCGGCCAGGTTGAACTGGTGCCGGTAGCCCCAGGGTCCGCCCTGCGGGACTTCCTTGCCCTCATAGTCCATGTGCCGGCTCGCGAGCTCGTCCTTGATGAATCGGGCGATCGGGCTGCCTTTTACGAACGTCGTCAGAACCTTGACGGGCAGGCCGAGGTACGACGACACGGCGGCCACGTTGGTCTCGGCGCTGGTGGCCTGCATGGTGAACCGCCGGCTGCAATGGAACGGCTGTCCGGCGTCGGGGGTCAAACGAATGCCCATGCTGGTCGGCACGAGCAGGGCGTATCGGCAATCTCTCTTCAACTCGATGCTCACAAAATCTCCTTTCGATCCTGTCTGTTGCTGCGGCGCTCAAGTCCATCGGCGTGGCCCGCCGACGAAGTCCCTCGGCAAGCCGCACCGGGCCCCATCCATACCAGATCCCGCCCCAACCCGCAACCCCGCACCCGCGGCCAAGAGAAGTGGGCCGTCGGCGGACTATTCGTGCCGGTGACGCTGCTCGTATCCCATCAGGTTCGTGGCGACGCGACCTGCTCTTCAAGTTTCAAGTTTGAAGTATGAAGTGTGAAGTCAGAGCCGTCGCTTGAAACTTGACACTTCAAACTTGAAACTTTCCCGCGATTGGGTTCGTTTCGCCGGATCGATCGTGAAGCGTTTCAGCCAAGGGCCGTGTCGCCGGCCTCTCCTCGTTCGTAGTGACGCCGCAAGGCGTTATCTTTTCTTCAAGTTTGAAGTGTGAATCGGGAAGTTTGACGTGTGAAGTTTGAAGTGTGAAGTCAGAGTTGTCGCCCGAAATCTGACACTTCACACTCGATTCTTCCTCTCGCTTCGCAGTTGCGCCAAACGAAGCCAATTCGCCCGCTGTTGCGGGCTCTTGGCTCGG
>JBDKUU010001046.1:0-5152 GCA_039679525.1 Phycisphaerales bacterium
ACCCTGAACCGGTCGTCACACTTTACCCGATGGCTCGATGGAATCAATTAGGAGAAATACGTAATTTGCTGGATTTCGAGGAGGAATCTGTGCGAAGACCACGAAGAGGGGATCGCATGGCGGCGTCCCGGGAAAGGAGTCGAAACACAAAGTGCGGTGCACAAGCCATTTGTGTCGCGACGTCCGCAATTCTGTGTGACATCGCGATGAAGAACGCGGTCCCGCTACTCAGGGAGCTGACGCACGAGATCTTCGAGAATCCTGAGCTCGGCCTGGACCCTGGCGGCTTGCTCGCGAATCCGGCGGTCAAGCTGGGCCTCGGGCGCCGCCGGCAGGATGGTGAACGTCGCCCGCACGGGCCGATGGGCCCCCGTCGGCCGGCGGCCGCTGAAATCACCGGGCCCGACCACGATTCGCGACCGCCCCTGCATTCGCCCCGCCGCATTGGCGAGGAATATGAAATCTTCGACCGTGTCGCATGAACCGTCGTAGGTCTTGACCAGTTCCTCAGGCCGCACCCACTCCACGATGCCGCCCGCCAGGAGCGTCGACAGACCCGCTTGGCCGTCGCACCGAAGCGGCCGCGAGCCCAGGTTGTACTGGAACCAGTACGTCCCGCCTGCAATGACCGGCAGACTCTGCTCGCGAATCCAGCAGGCCAGCTTCTTCGCCTGCCTGGCCGCCAGGTCCGGGTTCAGCGAGTTCATCATGAAGAAGAACTCCTGGCCGCTGGCAAGATGCCTGAGCTGCGCCACCAGGGCCGGCCGCAGGAAGATGTACGGCGTGCGCCACGGCTCGCCCTCCCAATCCAGCTCGAACGAGCGGACCAGGTCGAACTGTCGGGGGTCGTACAGGATCAGCAGGCGATCGACGCCGCCGGTCGGGCTTAGGACGGGGGTGATGCCGCTTCGCCCGTTCTCGGCCGCGGCGTCGCGGAACATCTCCGCCCACCAGGGATTCCGCACGCCGGCCAGACCCCAGAGGTGCACGCCTCGCGTCTGGGAGATGTGAAGGGCCGGCAGGTGCGGGTCGTGGCGAATCGACTCCACGTTCCAACTCTCGACAGTGAATTGATTCGACGCGGGCTGCGAGGCCGGAGGCACGTCGCACGCGAAAGAAACGAAGGCAAAGAGAACGAGCGTCCATGTGTTCATCGTCGGCATCCTTTCCGATTGACGCCATCAGGCTCGACTGACTCCGATGGTTCCGCTGCATCACAGAGTAGTCCATAGACACCGGATTTTCCACTATTTGGCATCGTCAACACTACGTATTTTCCTCGGTCGGACGGACTTTCCGCCCAATCCCCCCTCAACTTCCGAGGGGCCGGGCCGAAAAGGAGAACATAGCGAACGGTGCAGAGCAAACGGAGTCGAACGTGATCGTCGGTCAGGAGGACTATGGAATCGGTCGACAACGCACGATATGAGATCCGCCGCGCAGCCATGGCGGATGTCCCGGAGCTGATCCGCATGCAGATGGCCCTGCAAAGAGACATGGACCGCACTCGCGACAATCTGCTCCGGCCCAATCGAACGAATGTCGCCAATCTGCGGGAGTACTATTGCGCCCGTATTCGCGACGAACAGACCGAAATGCTCATCGCTCTGGCGGCCGAATCGTCCCGGGCGGTCGGGATGGGGGCCGGCAAGATCTGGCTTCACGGCGACTATCTGCCGCCGAGGTCGGGGGAGTTGATCGATCTGTGGGTCGATCCCGAGTATCGCAAGCGGAACGTCGCCCGGCGGATCGTCGCCCAGTTGCTCCGGTTCTTCCGGACCAACGCGGTTGATTTCCTCGTTGTCAGCTACGTCGAAGGCAACCTGCTGGGCGAGAACCTCTGGAAACGGCTGCGATTCGAGCCGGTCCTCATCACAGCCACGGCCGACCGCAAGGACGTGGAGGGAATGCTGGGCATCCCCGGCCGTCATGCGGCGCCGATGGCGTATCGATCCTCGCTCGCCGGCTCATCGAAAGCTCCCATGTTTTCGACGCCTGCCGTCTAGTACGCCGGCTACACTCAAAACGTGAGCCGCCTCAGTTCGGTATCCGATTCGGGCGCCATGCTTACGCTCGCGTGAGCATGTGCTTTCTCTCGGAAAAGCAAGACATGGCTACGAGGCGTAGCCATGGCACCCACTCACAAGGTCAGACTGGCCGGCGTATTAGCTGCAAACGAGAGCCATCACGGGCGAACGAGCCGCACGCCGTCTCTTGCTTGCCAGGTGTACTCGGGACGCGGATCGATCGGCGTGAGCGTGTACTCGACGCCATGAGCGATCTGGTCCAGTTGGGAGGGTTCCAGGCTGACAACGAAGCCCTGAAACTCGCCATTGCCGGCCGAGCAGGTGCCGTGCGAGTGCTTCAACGCGAGCTGAATATCGGCGTGTCCATCCGCCTTCAGTACGAACTGAAAGCCGGCATTGTCCCGGAAGGCGTTCAGTTGCTGATGGTCCTGCCCCTGCATCCAGTCGTCGATCGCGATGATGAAGTGGCCCTTGCCGTCGAACAGGTCTCTGCACCATTCCGGAATCCGCTCGTCTCCCTGCCAGTACAGGCCGCTGATGTGGGCGGTCTTGATCTCGCGGAACTCGACGAAGGGATACTCGTGCGGCCGGATCGGGACGAACCCCTCGCCGGAGTTGGCTTTGAAGAACGCCACGACGTCCTCGATCATCTCGGGCTTGATCTCGTGGCCCGAACCGTTGTAGGTGACGCACTGGGCCGGGACGCCCAGCTCGCGATAGATCGACTGGCTGACGAGCCAGCGTTTGCCCATGTCGGCCCCGATGAGACTGCGTATGAGTTGGGCGTGCTCCTCGCAGAAAGCGTCGCGGGACAGGGTCGTGTCGTTGCGGTCCAGATAGCCCATGTAGATGTACTGCGAGACCTGCTTGTACGCGAGTTCGTCGAAATCGATCCCCGCGAGTCCCTTGATGTCGGCGATGCCCACGGGAAACGCCAGCGTGGCCCCCTGCCACTGGGGGGTCGGGAACGTCGGAATGCCGTTGACCCCGCCGGCGGCAGTCGCCCGGACCGCCTGCGGATGCAGAATCGCAAAGCGGTTCGTGAAGACCCCCGAGGCGGAGTAGCCGTGCATAAAGACCCTGTCGGCGACCTCGACGCCGTTGCGCCGCAGCAGGGCTTGGGCGTCGCGAATCATCGCGATCAACTGCAGGTCGATCCGCGCCAGTGGCCCGGAGGTGATCTTGAGCGTGTCCTCGTCGAGCGAGTGCGTGTAGGCCTGCCACTGCTCCGCAGGCCGGGGGAAAACCGGGACCAACAGCGGCGTCTGGAGCTTGCGGGCCATTTGATTGGCATAGGAGTCCCGAACGAGTCCCTCCGCCTTTTGGTCGTGAACGGCCAGGTCGTCCGAGGTTGTGCCGGTGTTGTTCATCTCCACGAGCATGTGCCTCTTGTTGTCCGCTCCGAGACCTTTGGGGACGAACAGATAGTACGGGAACTGAAATCCCTTCTGCGGCGAGGGGGCGATCTTGATCAGCGAATCGGAAGAGCCGTCCAGCCGAACGCTGTTCGAATCCACCGCGGGCTTCTGAGCAGCCACGGCGGGCGCCTTCCCACGCGGCGGGGATTCCTCATCGAGGTCTATCGCCCGGTCGCCGACGACCCATGTCTCGATCACCGCTTCCTCACGGTAATCGTTCTTCCACGCATAGGTCCATCGGTTGCCGACATGCAGAGGCACGCAGGCATCGCTCGAGCCGCCGAGCTTGTGACTGAGCAGCACCGCCTCGGTCACGATGCCGTTGGAATGCTCGTACCGCATCCGAATCAGGCCCACTCCCCTTGCGAACCATAGGTACCGAGTTCCGTCGATGAAGCCGACGACCTCCTTGGAATCGCCCTGCACATCCGCAAATGTGGTCTTGTACTTCAGAACCTCGCGGAATGTTCCGGCCGGTACGGACATCGTCTCGTTGGCGTCGAGCACCGTCCGTGCCTGCCCCTTCCACTCTCTCCTGTCAACACGCTGGGTGCATAACTCCCCAGCCGTCCGAGGAAACATCAAGTAGCCGTCCGTCGGGATCAGGACGTACGAAAAAAGCATATACATGGCCGTCGGCTCTGGCGAGTGGCCTCGCGTGGAGTTGCTCCACCGGCTGAACCGCTCGCCTTCTTGCGATATGCAGAACGTTCCTTTGGCCAACTGAACGCCCGTCTCGCTTACGGCGGTACAGTTGAGATGCATATCCGCCGACTGTGCCGTGCAGGCCACCACCGCCAGAAAACTCCAGACCGCCAGGAAGAGTCCCCGCTCCATTTGAACCTCCACTCGTGTCCCGCAATTCGCCTTCAAGACCATTGCCCCTCACGAGGCCTCGGAACCGCTGTCCCATTGCGTCCCCGATCTTACCCCCTGTGCCGTCGGGGGGCAACGCTTTCCCGTCCCATTTGGCACCGGTCGGATTGGTTCTTAGACTTATCTTAAGCACGAGCGTCGTGCCGCGGAGGCACGGGGCATAGCAACAGGGAGAACATCATGAGGACTCTCAAGGTATCCGACGACCTGTACGAGCAGTTGAAATGTCTCGTCGTAGATCCGTTCGACGACACGCCGGAGATCGTCATCGCCCGGCTGATCGAGATCGTCAACAAGGCCAAGAACCGGTGGTGCCCATTCGAAGAGGAAGCCGAGGGGCCTCAGGAGGCAGGCACGCGGCGAAACGAATATCGCGAGGAGGAGCCTGTCGTCGTTCTGTAGCGGGTCCGACGAGGGTCCGCCGGTCACAGCGGCGGCACTGATGATTCAATCGAAGCGTCCAAAGGGCGGTGAACAGGCATATGGGTTCCGGAGCCTGCCACCGCCTTTTCTTTTTGACTACCACACCGCGGCGTAGTCGCAGCGGGCCATGGTATACCCGTCGTTCCAGCCCTTGCTGTACTGGCGATCCTGCTCGTACCGGGCGATGTTCCTGGTGAAGTGATACAACGGGTGCCCCATCGAATGACAACCGGCCCCGTACCCATCGACGTAGCCGTCCGCGTATTCGCTGCTGTACCCGGCGGCCATCAGTCCCTTGCGATCGATCGAGCCGCAACCCGCAACGAACGACAAAACCAATAACGCCACCAACACCTTCTTCATGCCCGGTTCTCCAGACCCTCCTGTGACGTGCCCTGCAGGTGGAAC
>JBDKUU010001047.1:0-4131 GCA_039679525.1 Phycisphaerales bacterium
CGCAGTTCATCTCGACGGTCTCTCACGAGCTTCGCACGCCCCTGAGCTCCATGAAGGAGGCCGTGATCATCGTCCTGGACGGCGTCGCAGGCCGGATCAACAAAGACCAGAAGCACTTCCTGGACATCGCCAAGCGGAACATCGACAGGCTTTCGAGGCTGATCGACGACGTCCTGGATTTCCAGAAGCTCAGCGCCGGCAAGATGAAGCTCAACATGCAGCAAAACTCGATCGCCGCCGCGATCACGGAAGTGTACACGACGATGCAGCCGAACGCGACCAAGAGCGGCGTGCATCTGGCCGTCGACGTCCCGGGCGATCTTCCTCCGGCGGTCTACGACAACGACCGGATTCTCCAGGTCCTGATCAACCTGGTCAGCAACGGGATCAAGTTCACGCCGGCCGGGGGCCGAGTCGTCATCTCCGCGTCCGGCGCGGCGGACCACCTGGCCATCAGGATCAGCGACACCGGCTATGGGATTCCCAAGGAGGACCTGTCCAAGATCTTCGACAGGTTCTACCGCGTGAACAGGCCGGGCAAGGAGATCAAGGGAACCGGGCTGGGTCTGGCCATCGTCAGCAAGATCGTCAGCGCGCACGGGGGGCGGGTCGAAGTCGAGAGCGAACTGGACAAAGGCACGACGTTCACCCTGTTTCTGCCGCTGGTCCCTCCCAGCACGCCGGCCGTGGACTGCGGGCACGCCGATCAGAAACTGGAGACCGTGCTGGGCGGGAAATGAGTCGTCGCGGCATCTGTGAAAGAGTCCCGGCAAGCACGGGATCGAGGATGGCCTGCTCGTAGTGTGCCCGCAGGGGCGTATCGGAGTTAAGTTTGAAGTGTGAAGTTGGAAGTTGGAAGCAAGAAGGAACGGACCTCGAGTCCTTTCCATCCTCACTTCAGACTTGAAACTTGACACTTCACACTCTTCGAGATAACGCCTCACGGCGTCAGGACCAACGGGATTCGCGTGTTGCCCTTCACAGGAGACGGCGACGCATGCGTCGCCCCTACGCCCGAGAACCTGCACGGACGCCTTGCCTCGCAGATTCCCAACTTTCTCTTGATTGGCGTGCGACCCGACCGTATCATCGTTTGTGCGTCGTTTCAGCGAGCAGCGTGGAAGCATCAATCTGCACAGAATCATCCGCAGGCGGCGCCGAACGCGTGGCGAGTGTGTGTGGTGGCGACGAGTCTGGGGTGCTGGATGGGCGACACATGCGATAAACGCACGGAGTCGGGGGAGGAGATGCTTCGTGCGCTGTTCAACGCGGTGACCGAGTCGATCCTCCTGGTCGATCGAGAGGGGACCGTTCTGACGCTCAACGAGACCGCCGCCCGGCGTTTTGGAAGGACCGTCGGCCAGATGACGGGGGCCCGGATGGAAGAGATGGGCGAGGCCCTCATCCCGAAAGCCGTCGCCGCGAATCGCGTCAGGCAAATCAGAGAGGTCGTTCGCACCGGCAAGGCCGTTCGGTTCGAAGATCAACGGGCGGGCAGGCATCTGGACGTCAGCATGTATCCGATCCCCGACGAGACGGGCGTCGTTCGCCAGATCGCCATCTACAGCAAGGACGTGACGGAAGCCAGACAGCTCGAACAGAGGCTCAAGGAGAGCCAGGAGAAATACCGTACCGTAGTCGAGAGCGCCGGCGAGGCGATTGCGATCGTCGACGAAGGGGGCATGTTCCTGTTCATGAACGGAACGGCCGCGAGGGCTCTGGGGGGCGTCCCCGCCGACTTCATCGGCAAGACCATGTGGGACCTCTTTCCCACGGAGATCGCCGACCGGCAGGCCGCCGTCATCCGAGAGGTCATTCGTTCGAGGTCGGGGGCCGCCACGGTGGCGATGTCTCAGGTCGCAGGTCAATGGCGATGGTACGGCACGACGATCGAACCCCTGCGGGACAGCGAAGATCGGGTGACCGCCGGGCTGCTGATCGCGAGGGACATTCACGAGCTGCGGATGGCTCAGCAGGAACTGGAGGCCTATCGTGAGAAGATGATGCGGGCCGAACAGCTTGCGTCGCTGGGCACGCTGAGCGCGACGTTCGCTCACGAGCTGACGCAGCCGCTGACGGTGATTCGTCTGTCTCTTCAGAACGCGATGAAGGGCATCGAAGACGCCGGTCCGCCGGCGACGGTGATCGAGGACCTTGCCGATGGACTCGGGGAGCTTTCCCACGTCACGGCGATCATCGAACGGTTCCGCGGATTCGCCAGAAAGACGTCGGACAAAGCCGTTGGCGAGGTGAACCTGTCCGCGACGGTCGGCCGGGTGATGCGTCTGCTGGACGAGAGCGCCAGGAAGGCCGGGATTGTCATGCAGGCCGAGCGCGTCGACGAGTTGCCTCCAGTCTGCGCGAATGAGAAGGACATCGAACAGGTCTTCTTCTCTTTGATCCAGAACGCGATTCAGGCGGCTCAGGGCGTGGGAGGGCGGCACTTCCGCATTACGGGAGTTCGCGTCCGGGACGAGGTTGAACTGCGTCTTGAGGATGATTGCGGCGGGATCGCCCCGGAACACCTGTCGCACATCTTCGAGCCGTTCTTCACGACCAAACAGGTTGGGGAGGGAACCGGCCTTGGGCTGTGCATCGTCCAGCGCATTGTGACGCAAGCCGGCGGACACATTCGAGTGGACAGCCGACTCGGCGAAGGAACGACTTTCATCGTGACTTTGCCGATCGGCCGACAACCATAGGAGGCTCCCTGAGATGGAGAGCGTGGCGACTGCACGAGTGTTCTTCGTGGATGACGAGCCTCGGGTGTGTTCGGCTGTAGCCAAGACCCTGGAGCGGGTCGGCGTGAGCGTGCGATGCTTCCACTGCGTGCGGGACTGCCTGTCGCATCTGTCGGCGGGATCGTGCGACCTGTTGATCACGGATGTGCGATTGCCGCAGGAGGATGGAATGGATCTGCTTTGCGAAGCCAGGAAGCGTCTGCCCTGGCTTCCGGTGCTTCTCGTCACGGGGTACGGCGACGTTCCTCTGGCCGTGCGGGCCATGAAGGCCGGCGCCGCCGACTTCATCGAAAAACCGCTGGATCGCGACACATTCCTCCACGCGGTCCGGTCCGTGCTCGTGAAGAACGCCGGGCAGGCGGCTCTCAGGAACTGCGAATTGACCCCGGCCGAGATGAAGGTGTTGTTCCTGATCCTCGACGGGAAGAACAATCGCGAGATTGCGGCCGCGCTGCATCGCTCGCCACGGACGGTCGAAGTCCATCGAGGGCACGTGATGCAGAAGCTGGGGGCGACGAACGTCATCGCTCTGCTCCGACGGGCGGCGGATCTGGGACTCCTGAGGCCGGACCGTTCTGAAAGGGAGTCGCCGGGGGGGGCATGACCTCTCGCGATTTCCAGAAAATTATCGCTGAGCGGTGTAACCTGCGGGGGCCTTCCTTTCACTGTCCTGTTAGACGAGCCGTGGCCAAGGCATCACTGAAACAGGATAGAGCCAAAGTGAAAGGAGCCGGATATGAGAACGAAATGGACAGCCGCAGTCGCCGCTGGCGCGATTTTGGTCGTTTTGAGCAGCCAGGCCATGGCCCAGCCGGGCAATGGCAGAGGACGGGGTTTCGGACGTGGGCAGGGGATGGGCAGATGGGCTCAGGGGCCTACGGAAGTGGGCCAGAGAGCCGAGCCGAACGGATCGGGGACTCCGTGTCCCTTCGGCTATGCCCCGCGAGGACGTGGAGGCTGGAACGGTCCGGGTTTGGGGAACCCGGGATTCGGGGCGAGATTCGGACAGCGGCTGGGTTTGACCGACGAGCAAATGCAGAAGATCCACGCCATTGTGCGAGACGCACGGTCTCGGACGCTGGCTGCGATCAAGGCGGTGCTGACGGACGAGCAGGCGAAGCAGTTGGAGCAGATGTGCCCGCGAGCCGGGCAGCCTGACCGGTTTGGGAGAGGACGGGCGATGCGGAGTGATTTCGCGGGTCCGCGGGGCCGGCGCTTCGAACAAGGCCCGGGATTCGGACCTCGGATGGGATGCGGCGCTCGATGGGGCGGGCGGCCTGATGCCGCGATGGATCGGCCTGCCGGGCCGGAAGGGAATCGGATGATGCCTCGCGATGGACAACGGTCTGTCGAGAGGGACGCGGACCAGGACCGAGGCCCCGAACGCGGA
>JBDKUU010001048.1:0-7435 GCA_039679525.1 Phycisphaerales bacterium
CGAACGGCAGCGTCAGGAGGTAGAACAGGCCCGCGAAGAAGGTCGCGTCTCGCACGAGCATGAGGGTGGCCGCGACGTAGGTGGCGATCAGCGACCAGCGGTAGATCACGACGCAGGCCGGGATGCCCAGGGCGACGATCATCGTCCGTTTGCCGACCTGGCTGTCGGCGGGAAGGTCCGGAAATTCATTGATCAGGATGACCAGGAAGATCAGGATCGCCACAATGACCGCCGGGAGCAGCGGCAGCCAGTCGATGGACTGGGCCTGGAGGTAGTACGAGCCGTAGACCGGCAGGATGCCGAACAGAAAGCCGATCATGATCTCACCGACGCCGCGGTAGCCCAGTTGGATCGGCCGGGCGGTGTAGAAGAACGCCCCGAGGACCCCGAGGACCCCGATGCCGAGGATCAGCAGACTCTTCGACAGGGCGACGATGATCAGCCCGATGCCGCAGCCGAAAGCCAGGTAGCCCAAGCCCACGATGAGAGTGGCCCTGGCCGAGAGGATTCCCTTCTGGATGTACTGCCGGCCGCCGGAGAAGGGGGTCGGGTGCTCGTTCACCCAGTCGTTCCGCGAGAGGGAGTCGAAGTAGTCGTTGACGACGTTGGCCCCGGCGTGCAGGGCCATGATCGAGATCGCGGCCAGTAGAAACAGGCCCACGCTGAAGTCGCCGGTCGTGGCGTACCCGAGCGCGGAGCCTATCAGCACGGGGGCCGCGCTGGCTCCCAGGTACTGGGGTCGGGAGGCCAGAAGGATCACGCTCAACCCCGCGGGCAATGCATGGACTCTCATGACGGTCTTTCTAAAGGCGACTGTATTCAAGCAACGGCAGGTGATCCGATTGTATCGAGCCGAGTCCCGGTGTCAATTGGGGCCTGCCTGTGCCGGGCGGTCCTGCCACGATGGCAGAGCCAGGGGAGCCGCCTGCAATTCTGCCAGTTGCGCAAGAATGGCATGTAGTACTTAAGTGCTTTAATGATAAGGGTTTGTCGAATGTGTGGGTCATGGTTGTCCGGTGGCACGGCATTTGCACACCCTTTCACGGTTGAATTATGGTCGCTCAATGGTCACAAGTCGGTGATGTGAACGTGCTTGCCAGTCCGGCGGACTGGGCTTGGCCGGACGCGGTGCGCAACATCTTCAAGCCGCGTGGCGTCAACCTCCTGATGGCCGAGAACGCCGGGGAGTTCGTCAACATCATCGCGACGACCCGGATCCACACGGCTATCGTGGACGCGGACTCCCAGCGGTCGAGCGGCCTGACCACGATCCAGATCATCCGGCGGGATTACCCGCTGGTGCCGTGCATCGTTCTGACGCACAAGGCCGACAAGGAGCTTCTGGGTAAGGCTCTGCAGCTCGAGGCCTTCGGCGTCATCGCCAAGCCGGTGAACATGGATATTTTGCAGCAGTTGCTCCACCGCGTGTTTCTCAAGCGGTACCACAGCGACCTGTTCTCCCTGTGAGACAAGTGGAAAAAAGAGGAGTTTTGACGAATGGACAATCAGGCCTGCTCTGGGAATGATCGTCCATTTTCCAAAACCGCATAAAAGTGATTGATACCGTAGACTAATGGAAAGGAGCAAGAACAGATGAAGATTCGACCCTTGGGAGATAAGGTGCTTGTAGAACGCGTCGAGGCGGAAGCGAAGACGGCCGGCGGGATCGTGTTGCCGGACACCGCCAAGGAGAAGCCGCAACGCGGCAGCGTCGTCAGCGTCGGCGAAGGCAAGATGCTCGAAGACGGCACCCGCAGGCCCGTGCAGGTCAAGAAGGGCGATCTGGTGCTCTTCACCAGTTATGCCGGCAGCGAGATCAAGGTCGACGGCAAAGAGTACCTGATCATGGACGAGTCGGACATCATGGCGGTGATTGAGAAGTAAGTGGGAAGTTGTCAGTTGACAGTTGTCAGTTGGTCGAAGCCTGAGAACTGGCAACTGTGAACTTCAAACTAGAAGAGAAGGAGTACTGAAAACATGGCAGCTAAGAAAATAGCTTTCGGAACCGACGCCCGTGCGGCGATCCGGGACGGCGTGAAGAAGTTGGCCGCCGCCGTCAAAGTGACCCTGGGCCCGGCCGGCAGGGTGGTCATCCTGGAGAAGTCCTTCGGCTCGCCGACCGTCACGAAGGACGGCGTGACCGTTGCGAAGGAAATCGAGCTCGAAGACGCCTATGAGAATATGGGCGCTCAGATGGTCAAGGAAGTGGCGTCCAAGACCTCGACCGTCGCAGGCGACGGCACCACCACGGCCACCATCCTGGCCGAAGCCATCTTCGAGGAGGGGCTCAAGAACATCACCGCCGGCGCCAACGCGATGCAGGTCAAGAAGGGCATCGACATGGCCGTCGAGACGATCGTCGACGAGCTGCACAAGATGAGCACCACGGTCGAATCCAGCAAGCAGATCGAGCAGGTCGCCATCTGCTCCGCCAACCAGGACTTCGAGGTCGGCAAGAAGCTGGCCGAGGCGATGGACAAGGTCGGCAAAGACGGCGTCATCACCGTCGACGAAGGCCAGTCGCTCCAGACCGAGGTCGAGCTGGTCGAAGGCATGCAGTTCGACAAGGGGTACCTCAGCCCCCACTTCGTGAACAACCTGGAGAACATGGCCGTCGTGCTCGACAAGCCCTATATCCTGGTCCATGAGAAGAAGATCAGCTCCGTCAAGAGCATGGTCCCGGTGCTCGAGAAAGTGGCCAAGCAGGGCCGGCCGTTGCTGATCATCGCCGAGGACGTCGAGGGCGAGGCCCTGGCGACGCTCGTGGTGAACAAGCTGCGCGGCGTGCTGCAGGTCGCGGCCGTGAAGGCCCCCGGCTTCGGCGATCGCCGCAAGGCTCTGCTCAGCGACAACGCCGTGCTGACCGGCGCCGAGCCGATCTTCGAGGACCTCGGACTGGACCTCGAGAACATCGAGCTCCGCCAGCTCGGCCAGGCCAAGCAGATCACCATCGACAAGGACAGCACCACGATCATCGAAGGCGCCGGCAAGACCGACGCCATCAAGGGCCGTATCGAGCAGATCAAGGCCGAGATCGACAAGTCGACCAGCGACTACGACATCGAGAAGCTCCAGGAGCGGCTGGCGAAACTGGCCGGCGGCGTCGCCAAGATCAACGTCGGCGCGGCCACCGAGGCCGAGATGAAAGAGAAGAAGGCCCGCGTCGAGGACGCGCTGCACGCCTGCCGTGCGGCGGTCGAGGAAGGCATCCTGCCGGGCGGCGGAACCGCCATGCTGCGTTGCATGCCGGCTCTCGACAAGATCAAGGCCAAGGGCGACGAGCAGATCGGCGTGGACATCGTCCGCCGGGCGATTCTGGCCCCTGTCAAGCAGATCGCCCATAACGCCGGGCTCGACGGCTCGATCGTGGCCCAGAAGGTCATCGAGAGCAAAGAGAAGAACTTCGGGTACGACGTGATCAGCAAGCAGTACGGCGACATGATCAAGTTCGGCGTGATCGTGCCGACGAAGGTCGAGCGGACCGCGTTGCAGAACGGCGCGTCGATCGCGTCGCTGCTGCTGACGACCGACGCCATCGTCAGCGAGATCCCCGAGAAGAAAGAGAAAGCCCCGGCCATGCCTCCGGGCGGCGGGATGTACTGATCCAAGGGCGTGTGTTCAGCGTGAATCGGCGGGTCCCGTTCAACCGGGACCCGCTGTTTTTTGGGGAAGTGTCAAGTTTCAAGTTTGAAGTGTCAAGTGGACGGGCTCGGAACCGAATCCCGCCGCTTCAGACTTCACACTTCAAACTTGGCACTCTCTCAGGAGTGCCGTGAGATGCCTTTTCAATTCTATTCCAATGTGTTGTCTCGGGCCTCGCGGAGCTTCGCGTCGGGGGTTCTTGCCGCCGGCCTGCTGCTGATCGGTTTCGGGGTGCTCATTCTCGCGTTGCCCAAGGTGTTCGCGTTTCTGGCCGCGATGGTGTTCTTTCTCGCGGGCACCGCCTGCGCGACTTTCGCGATCAAGATCTTCTGGGTGCAGCGTCGCATCGACCGACTTCACTCCCCCGACGATCAGGATGCCGGCCGCATCAACGTCCGCATCCACACGGATCATCGCGACGAGTTCTGACGCCTGGCTTGGCGTGCGAGTCAGCGGTTCTGCTCGGGAGGAACTCCCTGGGCCTGGATGAACAGTCTGCCGGAACGCCGCGGCAGCTCGACGGCCGCTGGTTTCGGCTGTGACAGGAGTTCTCGTTTCCGCTGGGCCGACGCGATCGCCCGCTCCATGTTGGATCGAAAAGCCTCCGGCGTGAAGCATTGCTGAATCGTCAGGCGGGCTTGACGTCCCATCCGCAGGGCCAGATCCTTGTCTTCGAGCAACCGCTTCGCATAGTTGCGCAATTCCACAGGATCGTCCGACAGGAAGCCGCTGACGCCGTGCTCGATGATGGAGGTGGGATGGCGGTTTCCCACGACCGGCAGTCCGGCGGCCATCGCTTCGAGCATGGCTATATTGTAGCCGTCCTCCAGGTCCGGATTGGCCGTATGGATGAAGAAGCGGGACGTTCGCAACAAGTCCCTGAGATGATCCCAGTCGCGGGACGGGCTCACGCCCGGCATGTCGGGATTGTGGCCCACGATTCGGATCGGCAGTCCGGTGAAGGCCTGCTCGTGAAGCGACCACAGGAGGGATTTCTTCCGGCGCAGGATGAAGTTGCTCACGCGAAGGCCGCAAGCCGTCTGGCCCGTGCAGGGCGGGTACTCGCCCGGTTCCAGGCCGAACGGGGTGATGTCCTCCGTGAATCCCCAGGACTTGCCTTTGGCAAGGGTGACGGCGGCCACGTGGGCGCCGCTGAGCTCGACGTACCGATGCAGGAGCTGCTTCGCCTGTTCGGCGGTGAGATTGGGACGCTCTTCCGCGAGTCTGGCGTTCAGCGAAAGATGCAGGACGAGCAGTCGCGGCTCCGTCCGGTTGCGGACGTCCATCAGGTCCGTGGGATTGTGGGCGATGATGCAGGCGTAGCGTTCGCCGGAAGTCAGCGCCTCGTCCAGGCTGATGAGTCGGGCCCGGTTCGGCACGGGACGAACGTGGGTGTCCCAGCCTGGAACGTGATGCCCGGCTAGGCCGCAGATGATGTCCATGTCGTAGCCGAGCAGTCGGAGTTGGTGCACCCATGCCTCATGGCAGTTGAACACCAGCAGCCGCTTGCACCTGTTCTCCATCCAGACTCCATGCCTTCCTTGTCGCGAGGCGGACCGATAAGACTCGAATTCCTACCGCTATTTCGGCAAAGGTCGGCCGGCGGCATAAGAAATTCTGCGCATCGGAGGAGATCCGGGATGACCCAGCGCGGCCTTCGGCCGCAATCCAAGGAGGGGCTCACGCAAAGCCGTCAAGCCACAGAGAGGAATGGGGAAAAGAGCGAGCCTCCCCAACTTCGTGGCCTTGTGGCTCCGTGTGAGAATCACGCATCAAAGACAACGTTCTGACGGATTGTAGTACGAACGGCCTTGCGATAGATAGGCGTTGGGGGCCGCGGCGACTACGCCGACCATCCTTATTGAGTGAGCCGGCAGGCGATCGCTTCTTCGCAGGCTGGGCGTCCTCGTCCGACCTTTTCAGGACGAGCGAGGGCGCTCGTCCTGCGAAGAGCCCGGCCCCCACGACTGGAACAGCGCCCGCCGGACCAGAAGACGCGACTCGCTATTTCCCGGGCCATTCGTCCCAGGTCATGCGGGACAGGTGCCAGTAGATCAGGCCGCCCAGGGCGACGGCCCCGCCCAGCAGGAGAAGACCCACGGTGGTCTGGCCGAAGATCAGTTTGCCCGCGCCGAACAGGCAGAGCATCACGCAGGCCGAGCCCGCCAGCCAGTCCACAAAGAGCGCCCAATACCCCGTGTCGCTCTGGACGTCGGGCAGCTTGTCGGCGATCGGCTTCCACAGGATGCCGCCGGGATGCACGCGACGGTAGAAGTCCAGCAGCACCTTTTCCGACGTCGGAGGCGTCAGGAACGTCGCGGCCAGCCAGGCGACCGTCGAGCCGGCCACGATGATCAGCAGCGACTGGGGAAACTCGACGTGGAGCCGGTATTTGACGAGCGGGTAGATGGCGAACGGAGCCACGAGCGCCACGATCTCCGACCAGGCGTTGATCCGCCACCAGAACCACCGCAGGATCAGCACCAGCCCGATCCCGGCGGAGCATTCGAGGATGAACTGCCAGGCGCCGGTGATCGTTTCGAGCATGGCAGTGACGATCAGGGACAAGACCATCAGAGCCACGGTCGTGATCCGCGACACAGCGACATAGTACTTCTCGTCGGCGCCGGGCCGGATGAACGGCCGGTACAGATCGTTGACGATGTACGAGCAGCCCCAGTTGAGCTGCGTCGCGATGGTGGACATGTACGCCGCGAGGAAGGCCGCCATGAGCAGCCCGACCAGGCCCGCCGGCAGCACCTGCCCGATCATCATCACGAACCCCTTGCCCTTCTGGCTCGCGTCGAGCTCGGGGAACATTACCATCGAGCACAAAGCCACGATCACCCACGGCCACGGCCGCACGGCGTAGTTGGCGATGTTGAACCACAGCGAGGCCAGCAACGCGTGCTTCTCGTTCTTGGCCGACATCATGCGCTGAGCGACGTACCCGCCGCCGCCGGGCTCGCTGCCCGGGTACCAACTGGCCCACCACTGAACGCCGAGGTACGTCACGAAAGCCAGGACTGTCATTTGAAGCAACCCGCCGGACGATTGGGGCGCCGGCTCGGAACCCTGGATCCGGGGTGTGAACTGGAAAACCCATTCCGGCAGCTTGGCCTTGAGGCCCGCGATCCCGCCGATCGCGGGGTGCCGCAGCGCGAGCACGGCCAGGACGATGCAGCCGCCCATCGCCAGGACGAACTGAAAGGCGTCGGTGACCGAGACGCCCCACAGGCCGGACAGCGCGGAATAGCCCGCCACCAGCAACATGAGAAATGCGACGATGACCAGGTGCGACGTGAAATGGAATCCGAGCACGTCGATCGACTCGCGGCCGAAGAACAGCGCGTCCGGGAAGACCACGGAGAGGATCTTGACCATCGCCAGGTTCACCCAGCCGATGACGATGATGTTCATGAAGACGCCGATGTAGACGGCGCGAAAGCCCCGCAGGAAGGAGCCCGCGGCCCCGCCGTAGCGGATCGCGACGAACTCGCAGTCGGTGAGGATGCCTGCCCGCCGCCAGAGCCGGGCGAAGAAGAACGTGGCCAGCACGCCGCCGAAGACCATGTTCCACCAGAGCCAGTTGCCGGCGATGCCGTTCCTGGTGACGAGCTCGGTGACCGCCAGCGGCGTGTCGGCGGCGAACGTCGTCGCGACCATGCTCGTGCCCGCCAGCCACCAGGGCAGCGCCCGGCCGCTGAGGAAGAACTCCCCGGTGCTTTTGCCCGCCCGCCGGGAGTACGCCACGCCGATGGCCAAGCTCACGACGAAATACAACGCGATGACG
>JBDKUU010001049.1:0-7181 GCA_039679525.1 Phycisphaerales bacterium
AAATGTCGTCGTAGTCGAACAGCGTCTGCCAACTGGCCAGGCAGAAATCCATGTCGGACCAGTCGTAGGCCGTGCCCGCATAGAGTCCGAGCGCCGTCTCATGGGGCGTCCGGCCCCGCAGCGCGTCCAGGATGTTCTCGCCCAACGAACCCTCCGCCCCCGCGCAGGCCGGCGCCGACGACAGGATCACGCCGCACAGGCCGATCAGGCACGCGAAGGATGTCCCCGGATGAAATCGCATTCTATGACTCCGCAATTCCCATCGGCATCACACTTGATGGAACGGATGCGATTGCCGCCGGGATTCCGCTCGGCGGCAACTGCCGCGATGGCCACGTCGAAAGCCTGACCGCCGGGCAGACTCCCGTACACACGCGAGAACGCAACCCGCTCCCCGGCGGCCTCGTAGAATCGCCGGTAGTCGGCGGCGCAGCACGTGTGTCCGTCGGCGCCGAGCACCAGCAGTCTGTCCCGCCCGACCGACTCGCGGTCGCTGCGGGTCCAGGCGACCCGTTCGATATGGCCGTAGGCGGCGCCGTCCTGCCTCTCTCGCGTCAACAGAAAGAACGCCGCGCCCTCGCCCATGACGGCGGTCTGCCGGTCCCAGGCAAAGGGCTCGATGGGCCCGCAGGCGGCGTCTTCGAAGAACCGATCGTAGCAGTAGCCCAGAATGGGACAGATCTCGTCGACGGCGCCGAACAGGACCGCCTCCACCTCGCCCTCCGCGAGCCACTGACGCGCGGTCAGCATCGCGGAGAGGGGCGACATCTCGAACTGGCTGACCGTCAGGCAGGGTCCGCCCAACTCCATCGCGATGCTCAAATGCGACGCCGCGGAGGAATGAACGGAGTTGGAGAAGAGCGTCGGCGAAGGGAACCGGCCCTCGCCGTCGATCATGCTGTCGAGGAAGTCAAAGGTGCTCTTCGACGCTCCATACCCGCTGGCGATCACCAGGCCGACGTCGTTGCGCCGGAGGGGAACGCTCCATCCGGCGTCCTCCAGGGCCAGGGCCCCGCCGAGCACCGCCATCTTGGCAAACCGGTTCATGCGCCGCAGCGCCGCGGGCGCGACGAAACGGCTGACGGAAGAGACATCCGCCTGGTAGGCCGGCAATTCGCGTCGCCCACAGGGGCCTGCGACAGGGACTGTCCCATTGGGTTTGCCGCCCGCGCGGAGCGCGTCGAGCGCCGCCTGCTTGCCCAGGCCGAAACCGCCCACCAGTCCGATGCCCGTGATCGCCAGTCGAGGTTCCGTCATGATCGCCCCTGGAAAATCAGGGCCACGTTGTTCCCGCCGAACGCGATGGAATCGGACAGCCCGTACCGGCCGGCGATCGCGGTGTTCTGTACTACCGGTCGGCCCGGGAAATCCGGGTCCGGCTCTCGAAAGCCGATGCTGGCGGGGATTCGCTTCTGTCGCAGGCACAGGATGGTGATGACGGCCTCGATTCCCCCGGCAGCTCCGAGCGTATGTCCGGTGAAGCCCTTGGTCGAGCCGAAGGGGATCCCCGGGAACACCTCCGGAAGCAGCCGGCCCTCGACCCTGTCGTTCTCCGGTGTGCCGGTGCCGTGGGCGTTGATGAAGTCGATGTCTTCGGGACGCAGACGAGCCTGCGCCATCGCCTGCTCCAGAGCCCGCCTCAATCCTCTGCCGCCCGGCTCCGGCGCGGAAATATGATAGGCGTCCGAGGCGTTTCCATACCCGCAGAGCCATGCCTGCGCCGAGGCGTTCCGCTCGCGGATCGACTGTTCCGATTCGAGCACGACGACTCCGGCCCCTTCGCCGAGGTTCAGACCCGCGCGGTTACGGTCGAAGGGCCGGCAGGGCTCCGCATCCGTGATCAGCAGCGACAGAAAGCCGGCGTGAATCACGCTGCACAACATGTCCGCTCCGCCGGCGATCGCCACATCGCACAGTCCCGCCCGAATCCACTGGGCGGCATGCCCGACGGCCACGCCGCCGGACGAGCAGGCGTTGGTGATCGTCTGGCAGGGTCCGGCCAGGTCGAATGCCCGGGCGACCATGGCGGCGGGATTGGCCCGCAGATAGCGACGGATGGGTTCGATGCCGGGCATGCGGCCCGCGCGGAAGTCGCGATAGAATGCCTCGTTGTTCATCGCGCTGCCGACCGTGGTGCCCATGCAGACCCCCACCCGCCGATGCCGGAGGCCCTCGACGGCCAGACCTGCATGAGTCAGGGCCTCCCGCGTCGCCGCGACGGCCAGCCGGCCGCACCGCTCGCACTCGGGCCCGTCGTAGTATCCGGCCGGGGCGCAGAGGCTATCCAGTTGAAACACGGGATAGCGGGTTTCCCGCACCGGCCGCCAGGCGATGCGGCGGCGACCTGCGAACAGGGTCTCCGCGAGCTCCGGGACCGATCCGCCGGCGGCGCAAAGACAGCCGAGGCCGGTGATGGGGACTGCCCCGTCCGACGGCGTCATTGCTTTATTCGCTCCTCGATGAACTTCGCCAGAGAGCTGATCGAGGCAAAAGCGGTGCGTCCCTCCGTCATATCCTTGATTTCCACCCCGAAGTGTTTCTTCACGATCACCACGAGTTCGACGGCGTCCAGCGAATCCAGTCCGATTCCCTGTCCGAACAGCACCTCGTCGTCACGAATCTGCTCGGGCGTCATCTCCTCCAGATTCAGATCCTCGACAATGACTTGCTTGAGTCTCTGGCTGACATTCATGAAAACAGCACTCCTGATGGCAAGCGGCCGTATTCCAACCCTTTCGGCATGCGCAACGCCGAATCGCCCGGCTAGAGCCTCGCACCAGGCGGACACAGCTTATCATACGCGCGCGGCCCTGTACAGTCCGAGTTCGTTCGATGTGAGCCGAATTCGTCGCGTCACCGCGAGAAGCCTGTTCCGATTCCCGGCCGTGCGACAGAGACGGGTCAAGTGGCCGTTTCGGGGTGTGACTAATCCTCCCGGCGCAGGACCGATCTCTTCGGATGGATAGAGGAAGGAACGGACTGATCCGGAATCCGCCGTCCGGCCCGGAGGGCCGCTGCGCGTCCGGACGGCGGGAGTTTCTCGCATTGGAGCCACCAGCGTGAAGCGTGCTGCGCACCCCAAAGCGAGCGTTTCGCTTGCGTATTGTGCCGGAGGCCGCATGCGAAAGACTCCCCAGGCAGGCCCGCTTCGGCATGCGTTCGGTCCGGCGAGGTAGAAACCTCTCCTGACGTCTTCACCCGATCGCCGTCAGTCCGTCAGAATATCTGGGCACACCCGTCGTCTCAGGCGGCTTTCAAAAGCTATTGACAAGGACGTCTTTGGGAGTATTTTGACAGTTTTGTGCCGGGTCTGTCTGCGAAGCAGAGGGCAGTCCGAAGGACGCCGGGACCTGCGAATGGATGATGGAACCGCCCGATCGAGAGGCTGCATGACAAGTGGTCGGAATATCGCTTTGATTACCGGCGCATCGAGAGGCATCGGTGCGGCGATCGCCGTTCGTCTGGCTCAGGATGGCTGTGACATCTGGCTGAACTATCGGGGCAATCACGAGGCGGCTCAGGGCGTGGCCGCCCGCATCCGGGAGCTGGGGCGCGACTGCACGCTCGTGCCGTTCGACGTGTCCGACGAGTCGGCCGCCCGCGAGGCCCTGGACAAGGCTCTTGGAGAAGGGTGCCCGTACATTCTGGTGAACAACTCCGGCGTCAATCGGGACGGCCTGCTGTTCTGGATGTCCCGCCAGGACTGGAAGGACGTGCTCAACGTCAGTCTCGACGGCTTTTACCACGTGACCAGCCGCGTGGTGGGTCCGATGATGCAAAAGAAGCGAGGCCGCATCGTCAATATCGTGTCGACCTCCGGCCAGGTCGGTATGCCGGGACAGGTGAACTACTCGGCGGCCAAGGCGGGTCTGATCGGGGCGACTCGTTCCCTGGCCAAAGAGGTCGCCCGCAGCGGGGTGCTGGTGAACGCGGTCGCTCCCGGCTTCATCGAGACGGACATGACCAAGGACCTGCCCAAGGCCGAGTTGCTCAAGATGATCCCGTTGCAGCGGTTCGGGACGTGCGAGGACGTGGCAGCCGCCGTGGCCTTTCTGTGCTCGGACGAGGCGCGCTACATCACGGGACAGGTCCTGAACGTCAATGGCGGCATCTACATGTAACGACGACCTGCCGAGGGATTCGCGAACGTAATCCGGGATGAAAATGAACCGAGTCGCCATCACAGGGGTCGGAATCGTCTCCTGCCTGGGAGCCGACAAGGAGACGGTTGCCGCGGGTCTCTATCGGGGGCAATCCGCCGTGGAAGTCGATCCCGAGCGGGTGGCCCTGGGATTTCGCAGCCCCCTGACGACGCGCATCCGCGACTTCGACGCCACACGCCATCTGAACCGCAAGGCGAGAAAGACCATGACGGATTTCGCGGTTCAGGCGCATGCGGCGGCGACGGAGGCGATCGCCGGATCGGGACTGGCTCTTGAGGATCTTCAAAACGACCGCACGGGCCTGGTGTTCGGGTGCGACTCCAGTTGCCGGGCCGCCATCGACCAGGCGGACCTTGTCCGGCAGCACCGCACGACAAGCGTCATCGGGAGCGGCCACGTCTTCTGCTCCATGACCTCCAACATCACGATGAACCTGAACGCTCTGTTCAAGACGCAGGGCGCCTGCTGGACTCTCAGCGCCGCGTGTAGCAGCGGCGGTCATGCGCTCGGCCAGGCGGCGGATCTGATTCGTCTGGGGCGCCAGGACTGCGTGATCTGCGGCGGGGCTCAGGAGTTGAACTGGCAGTCCATGTGCAGTTTCGACGCCCTCGATGCGTTTTCCACGCGGGTGGCCGCGCCCGCAGGGGCGTGCCGGCCTTTCGATGCGGATCGGGACGGACTGGTCCCGGGCGGGGGGGCGGCGGCCGTGATCCTGGAACGCTACGATCGCGCACAGGAGAGGGGGGCGCCTATCCTTGGCGAGATCCTGGGCTACGGCTTCTCTTCCGACGGCGCGAATGTGTCGGTTCCCAGCGAAGGCGGCTTGTTTCGGGCCATGACCGCGGCCGTCCGGGAGGCCGGGCTCCCGCTCGATGCCGTGGACTACGTCTGCGCGCACGCCACGGGGACCCCGGTCGGAGACGGCGCCGAGGCCGTCGGGATTCACCGCCTCTTCGGCGATGCCCACCGTCCGGCGGTTGCGTCGTTGAAGGGGATGGTCGGGCATGAGCTGTGGATGGCGGGCGCGTCCCAGGTGGTCTACTGCATTCTGATGGCGCAGAATGGCTTCACCGTTCCCAGCGTCAACTTCGAGCGGCCCGACCAGTACAGCGGGAAACTGCGGATCTTGACCGAGCGGCTCGACCGGCCGCCCCGAGTGGTGCTGTGCAACTCCGCCGGTTTCGGCGGCACGAACGCCAGCCTGGCGCTGCGTCTGAACTCCCGCCTGTGAAAGCCACTCGGTTGGCGGGATTCCCGCTCCATCGTCCTGCCTGGCCATAGCCCCCCATACGAGAAGCGCGAGGAGCGGATCATTCTCCGGATATTCCCGATGGTGCGAGCCCGAGGCTCAAGCGAAGATGCCGGGACGGACGGTGCACTGTCGAAAACGACGTCCGGATGTGGGAATCACGGCTTCATCGATCCTGGGGGGATACGGTGGTTTCGTGGCGAATCGTCTTTTTGCATTCTGTCTTGTGTCTGTTCTCGGGATTGGCGGCCACGTCGGGCGGGTGCCAGGCGTCCCGGCCCGAGCGTGGAACGCTGCAAACGGGCACGTGTCTGCAACGAACGTCGCTTCATCATCTTCTGTCCGCCCGGGACTACCTGGTGCACGTGCCCCAGGGATACGATGAAGACAGGACCTACCCGCTGGTCGTGGTGCTTCATGGCGCCTTCAGTTCCGCCTCGCAGATCGAGAGCTGGTCCAACTTCAGCAGGCTGGCCGACCGGGAGGGTTTCGTGGTGGCCTATCCGAACGGCACGGGGTTTTTCGGACTGGGGCGACTCTGGAATGCCAGGCACTGCTGCGGGCTGGCGTCGCTGAGCCGGGTTCCCGACGTCGAGTTCATCAGTCGCATGATCGGCGATCTCTCGGCCCGGCTTCGCATCGATCCGGACCGGGTGTACGTGATCGGGCACTCCAACGGCGGCATGCTGGCCTACTACTTCGCCTCGATGAGACCTGATATGGTGGCCGCCATCGGCGTCGTTTCCGGCTCGATCGGCAGTTCCCCGGTCGCCGGCGGGTCCGTTCTGGCGATCCGGCCGCCGGCGACGCGGGTCCCGCTGATCGCCCTTCACGGCCTGGAGGACCCGACGGTTCCGTTCGAAGGGGGGAAACCCGACTTCTTCCTGCCGGTTCCATTTTATGTCCCGGTGCTGGACTCGGTCTGTTCCTGGGCCGAATCCTGCGGTTGCGACTTCATGCCTGCCCTGGACGAGAGCACATCCGGCCAGGAGGTCCTGGACTGGACGGACGACGACGGCAGGACCTGGGTCACTCTTCACATCTTGAACGGCTGGGGGCACGCCTGGCCCGGCACGATCTTCGTCGCGAGACTGCCTCCGAGTCATCCGCTGCGGGAGTTCGAAGCGTGCGAAGTCCTGTGGGAATTCCTCCGCCGGCACTCCCGGGCTGAGAACTGAGCCCGCATCTTCCCCTGGAATCTGGCCGAAGGAATCGGCCGCCATCCCGCGCTCGCAGAATGTCCTTGGCAGGACGTGTCTTTGCGGCTATAGTGGCCGGCCGGAGACGATGACCAGCGTGGGTTGGCAGCTCCAAGCGGCTCGTGATTCCAGGGAAGGCGATCACGTTCCTTCCCCCCGCAGATCTTTGGTTGGAAAATGGTCCATGTGACAGGGCCCTGTACGTAATGACGGCTTCAATTTGTGACACGCTTGTTGTCGGAGGCGGCATCTCGGGCTTGACGTGTGCCCTGCTGCGGGCCCGAGCGGGGGAGCGTGTCACGCTGGTCGAGAAGTCTCCCCATCTGGGGCCGGCGTTGCGAGGCTTTGTCCGATGCGGAACGTACCTCGATTCGGGATTTCATTATGCCGGTTCTCTGGGGCCGGGGGGACTTGTGCCCGAGTTGCTGGAGAGACTGGGAGTCAAAGATGCGTTGGACGGAGCGGTCTGCATTCACGACGCTGTGGACCACGTCCGATTTTCCGATCCGGCGTTCGAATTCTCCTTCCCGCAGGGATGGGAGAGCCTGGAACGCGCCCTCCTCGATCAGT